>JAFGEF010000064.1 GCA_016931715.1 Sedimentisphaerales bacterium | reverse complement strand
TTTTTATGTAAGTATGGACTATATAATCAGTTAGCGCAAGTATTTTTTTCTTGGCGCAAAATCCTCGATTCATCGCACCCTACCTTTTCTTCGCGATTCTTCGTATTCTCTGTGAGCATAATTGAGATGGCGGGGCACAGCCGGAACGCTGCACTTTTTATTGTGTTTTTCTTGACAACTGATATTTTGACCGATTTAATGGCACATATAAAAAATATTTTCAAGCTGTTATACTTTGGCAGGCAGGTATCGGAGTTTGGGAAACAGAAAAATCCCGGCTAAGAAGCGACGAAATGTGCTCCGGGGAGAATGATATATTATGGTTTCAAGATTAAGGGAAAAAGCAATGCTTAAAAACAATGTTGAGATGAAGAAAAATTTTCGCCGGAGTTATTTTGTAATATTAAAAAAAAGGAAATCATTTCCTTTTTTCCTGTCAATTTTATTTTTCCTGTTGCTTTGTGAGCTAAATCTATATGTCTATCCTGCTCAGGCTAAAACAGACGTAAAGCCTGTATGGTTAGTTGTAACAAAGCCGATGTTTACCGACACTCTCAAGCAGCTTGCAGAAAAACGTCAGAAAGATGGATTTGAAACTGTCATATCCACGAAATCTGTTTCCGAAGCAATCGACTCCCTGCCGCAAAAACCCGCTCATATTTTGTTAGTTGGTGACTGTCAGAGCGGCATGGAGAAAGAGCCCTGGTATATTCCCACACGAATGTACCAGTCCTACAGGTGGCACGCAACACAGGGAAAAGAATTTGCATCAGATGTGCTATGGGGCGATTTTAATAGTGACATGGTTCCCGAAGTCCCTGTCGGCCGGCTTCCCGTCAGAACAAAAGAACAGCTTCAATTGCTGGTGACCAAGATTCTTGCCTTTGAAAACAGGAATCTCTCGCTGGATGACCTTCGTTTGCCCATTTATACCGGTTCCGCTGATTTTCAACCTATAATCGATAGTATGACAACTCAGTTTCTTCTTGAAACTATCAATACAAACGCAGCCAAGTGGTTGAGGCCGTGGATAATCGCCGGTAACCAGTCCCATCCTTTGTGCGGCTGGCCGGAAGACCAGGCGGTGACTTTCACGAAACAGCTTAAAATAGGCGGTCTAATGGGCGTTTTTATGGGACATGGTTCTATCAGCAGCTTTTTTGGGATGGATTTCAATGGAAAAGATTTCAGTTATACCGCTGATCAGGCTGCCGATATTCTGGCTGAAGGAAAACCTGCACCGCCTACTGTGATTGTTGCGTGCAATTGCGGCAACTTTACTGCTTCGCGAAACTGTCTTGCAGAATCACTGCTCTTCATGCCGGCAGGTCCGGTTGCGACCATCGGTGCTACGACTGTATCCCATCCCATGACGAACTACTTCGCAGGTATATGTCTCCTGCGTAAGCCGGGCCAGGCGAATCCTTCCAACAGGCGGCTGGGGACATTATGGCTGGAAGCCCAGAAAGAGGCGATAAAAAGTCGTGACATAATCATTGAAGCATTGCTTCTTAATATAGAAAGTTCAATCGAAAAAGTGGACGCCAAAAAAGTTCGCCGCGACCATATCCTTTTATATGCGCTGCTTGGCGACCCGGCAACTCTGCTGTGCATGCCTGAACCTCTTGAATGCAGGATTGAATCCGGCGATAACAACTGGCGCTGGCAGGCTGAAAAGCCAAAAGGCGCTTTGAAACTGTACGTGGAAATTCGTCCCGATGGCCAGAGTATGCCGCAGATTCAGTTGCCTCTTGAAAAAGATTCTGCGCAGAAAAATCTCGAATTGGCAAACGATACGTTTGCTTTCAATTCCGTTGCTGAATTGTCGGCAGACCAGGATTGGAAGGGAATAATAAACACTAAGGGCGTTCTTCGCCTTACTGCTTTAACGCCGGATGGTATTTTTGTTACAGCCCGAAAATTAGAATAAAAATATGAAAGTAAAAATTGCCAGTCGTGCCCGGCTTTGGTTTTAGGGGTGATTATGCTTTTATAGTTAAAAAAGAAATTCCGGTTGATCGATATTTTGAAAACCAAACTTGTTTTATTGCTGTTCGTTCTTGAGTTGACCGCCGGTTGTGCTGTTCATCAGAGCAGAGTTATTCAAAAACCCTGGGATAACGGGCGGCTGGTCGTTTCGCAAAACGGCAGATTTATCCAGCACGAAAACGGCGAGCCTTTTTTCTGGCTGGGTGATACCGGCTGGCTGCTGTTCCAGAAGCTGAATCGGGATGAGGTGGAAATTTACCTGGAAAATCGAAGGCAGAAAGGATTCAATGTCATTCAGGCAATGGCGCTTCACAGCCTGCCGGAGGTAAATTATTATGGAGACCTCGCCGTAGCTGACAGCAATCCGGCACAGCCTGTAACGACATCCGGGAATAATCCAGAAAACAAATCAGAATATGATTACTGGGACCATGTCGATTTTGTGGTTGAGACCGCGGCACGAAAAGGCATTTATATTGCAATTGTACCGACTTGGGGAAGTATTGTTAAAGGCGGGCGTCTGACTGCCGAAAGCGCACGGACTTATGGAAAATGGATTGCGGAACGATACAGGGACAAACCTAATATTATCTGGATAAACGGCGGCGATGTCAGGGGAGACGACCATGCGGAAATCTGGCAGATTTTGGGAAACACAATACATCAGACGGATTCGAATCACCTGATGACCTTCCATCCGTTCGGAAGGACACAATCGTCAACCTGGTTTCATAGCGAAAGCTGGCTGGATTTCAATATGTTCCAGTCCGGGCACAGAAGGTACGACCAGAGAAGGCCTACTGACGATATAGAAACATGGAAGGGAGAGGACAACTGGAAATACGTTCTTGAAGATTACGAAAAAGAACCGCGGAAACCGACTATAGACGGTGAGCCGTCATACGAAAATATACCTCAGGGTCTGCACGATCCCAAAGAGCCGTATTGGCACGAGACTGATGCAAGAAGATATGCGTACTGGTCGGTTTTCGCAGGCTCGTTTGGTCATACTTACGGCAATAATTCAGTAATGCAGATGCACAAGCCTGATTCTGGCACAGGCAGTTTCGGTGTTCTGAATTACTGGAACGAAGCAATCGATGATCCCGGCGCCGGCCAAATGCAGTATCTCAAATCACTCATGTTATCGCGTCCGTTCTTCGAACGAATTTTTGATCCGTCTATGATTAAAAACAACGGTGAAAAATACGACTTTGTCACTGTAACCCGCGGCAAAAGCTATGCTTTCATTTACACTTATACCGGCCGGTCTTTTGATGTAACGATGGGGAAAATAAGCGGCGGGAAAGTCAGGGCATTGTGGTACAATCCGCGTAACGGCAAATCTGAATTATCGGGATATTTTGACAATGAAGGAATAAAAAGGTTCGATCCGCCGGGTGAAAAAGCGGAAGGCAGCGATTGGGTGCTGGTTCTGGATGATACCGAAAATAAATTTCCTGTTATTGACATGAGATAATCATATCCCGGATAATTTTTCATATCTGAAAAAAATCCAGATAAATTGCAATGCTCTTCAGCGGCAGCCTCCCGGATGTAATTTAAAGCTTTGTAAAAAGAATGTAAAAGGAACCTGCTGATATTTTACACTTTTTTTACTTTTATTATTCCTGCTGCGGAGTGATAATAAAAAGAAAATTGGTGAAAAAACTGTATTTTTTTCTTTACTATTTATGAAATTTGATTATAGAATCTTGAATTAATATATTTGAGATTAAAAAAATATGTAGCGGATAACATTATTGAAGGGTTGCAAAACCTATGAACAAGGACTTATCAGGCTCGGGACCTGTGAGTGAATCGGGATTTTTGGTCTATCGTCTGAGGTCTATTTTAGGAGAGCAGAACATGTGTAAAAGACATTTCATCATCACTCTGTTGTGCAGTCTTGTTTTATCACCTGCATTAACATGTCACGCTTCGGCAAGTGAAGCCGGCGATGCCGTCATGTCACCAGCCAAAGTATATGTGCCTTACGAGGAACTGAAAAAGGTCTTCGAGACGGAAGGGCAGGGCGTATTTTTGCCATACAGGGATTTTCAAAAGCTCTGGGAAGCGGCACAGGGCAGGCCCGCAGAAATTTCAAAGGCTCCGTTCGACTACCTGATAAGCACGGCACGATTTGATGGCAAGGTCAGTGAAGAAATCGCACGCATAAAACTTGAGCTGACAATTGACATCCTCAGTGAGGATTGGGTACAGGTACCCCTCGGGCTTGGCTCTGCGGCTGTCTCAAACGCGAATTTATCAAAAACAGGCAAGGCCGAAATAGCGCCTCTGTTGAGAATTGTCGATGGGCAGTACATTTTCACAGTCAGAGGAACCGGCCGGTATGTGCTTGAGCTGGATTTTGTTCGCCAGCTTGACATCCAGCCCGGTCTTGCGGTGCTCGAATACAGCATTCCTTCGGCAGCGATAACAACACTGGACCTTTTAATACCGGAGGAAAATCTTAAAGTCGATGTTGAGCCGATGCTGGCAGCTACGACGTCTCAGGTCGATGCCAACGAGGCTGGAGCGACGAGGCTTCAGGCGTTTCTCGGCTCGGTCTCGAAAGTCAAGTTGAGCTGGAAACCGAAAACCCAGGCCGCGGAAGAACTCGAATCAGTAATTATCTGCGAACAATTTCAGCACATTCATATCGACGAGGCATTACTCAGAAGCGAAGTTCAGCTTAAATACAACATCCATCGCGGCGGAGTGAATTCGTTTTCAATCCAAATGCCCGACCAGTTCCGAATAACAGATGTCAATGGCGCCAATATTTCACGCTGGGAGATTAAAGATGCCCAAACCGCCGGTGCAAAACCATTGTTGAATGTAGAGTTATATTCACCGGTGAAAGACCAGTATAATCTGAATATAAAGATGGAGCGTTTTGTGCAGGAGGCCAAGGCGAAAGTTTCGCTTACACCAATAGTAACGCAGAACGTCTTCAGGCAGAGCGGCTTAATTGGAATTACATATTCATCAAGACGCACTGTTCATGTCGAAAATATAACAAATCTTGCACGTGTCGATACAGGGCAATTGCCGGGAAATTTGCAGGCGCAGGCAGGTGTCACTGCGTATCGGTTCATTACATCGGATTACGGCGCTGAGCTGGCGATAGAAACAACCCTGCCGCGTATTTCAGTTAACCAGGGCTGGCTGCTTGGAGTCGATAGCGACAAACTCAAACTGCAGGGAAGGCTTCAATATAAGGTCGAGAAGAATGGTATATTCGAGCTTAATATGAATCTGCCTGAGCCATGGAAGGTCGAATCGGTCGGGCCGGATAATATTGTCGATGACCACCAGTTAATCGGCCAGGGACAGAATCGTCAGCTTCACGTACTTTTACGAAGAGAAACGATTGGCAATTTTGAATTGAGACTTGCCGCACAGGCTGACCGTACAAGGCCTGATGAAATCGTTGACTTCAATTTGCCTGAGCCTGACCCGAATAACTTACAGTTATATGAAGGGCAGATTATTTTGGCTATGGCAGAGCAGTTGCAGGGCGAAGTTGACCAAATGAATCAAATACAGCCGATATCGTTAAGGCAGGCTCAGCAGTGGACTTCAATCGCGGAATTAACTCCCGCGATGGCTTTTGACTTTCGTGTTATCGATACCAATTCGCCGGCAGGGGGCAGATTCAGGGTAACTGTCAAACCAACTCAGATTTCCGCAACAGTGCACAGGCTTGTAAATATTCAGCAGGGCTCGATAGATCACGAAGCAATAGTTCAGTACACGATACGCTATGCTCCGGTCGATACTTTCTATCTGAAAGTTCCCGCAAAGTTTGCCGATGAGGGAATTGATATCTCCGGGCAAAATATCAAGGAAAAACCCCGTATCGGCGAACTGCCGCAGGATCAGATTGTTGATTCAAATGAATCTTCAGACCAGCGGGAATGGGCGTATTATAAAATTGTTCTGCAATCGAAAGTGAATAATAATTATCAGCTCATGGTGAAAGCTCACCGCACATTCAAGGCAGGCGAAGTTGGGCAGGCGACAAACGTCGAAGTTCCGCCTATTCTCGCAGCAGGGAAACTTTCCGACCAGAACGGGTATATTGCTGTAACGAAAGCTGATACTCTCGCTATTGCGAAGCCGGTTACGGAAAATCTCACAGCGGGTGATGCAGGCAGTTCTGTTGATTTGCCTTACACACCTCACAGGCAATCCGCATCGCTGGCATTTAAATATAATACTTCCGATTTCAAACTGACGCTGCCCGTAGTTGTGCAGAAAGAAGCGGCTGTTTTTACAACTATCGTAAGCGCCGCTGTTATCGAGCAGGTTCTGGCACGGGATGGAATGCTGAATACTCACGCGACTTTCTTCCTTGCCACGAGCAAGGGCGAAAGGTACACGGTGACTTTACCTGAAAATGCAGAGCTTACCGCGGTTCTTCTTAACGGCGATGAAGCGCCGAGGGAAGTTGGTGTTGCCGCAAATGAATTCATAGTTCGCCTGCCTCCGTCTGCGGGACAGGTTTCAAGATTCGTACTCGAAATCTCGTACGGCCTCAAAGGCGCCCGTGCCTCGAAATTGACAGCGCCGGCATTATCAAAAGAAATTCCCGTCCAGCAGACACTCTGGCGTGTGTGGATTCCGGAAGGTTACTATTACCTCGGGCACAGCAGGGTCTTTTCGCAAATCAGCGATGGCTACTCACAAAATATGCTTTATAGTCTGACACAGGAACATTACAGGCTTGCCGCACAGCAGCGCAGCGGCGCGGGACAGAGAAATACGCCGTACCAGGGTGACACGCAGCAAGGCGGAACATACCAGGGAAATATGCCTCCTGCCGGTTTCAAACTGGCCGGTCAGGGACGGAATTACAATTTTAATCGCCAGGGAAGTCCCGGAACATTATCGGTTATGGCAGTGAGCAAGGAAGTTTTCAGCATACTTGTATGGATTGTTGTTATCGCGGCCGGAATCCTGATGCTGAAAATAAAGGGCGTTGACAGAGTTATGATAATACTGGCGATAGTACTGGCTGGCGGAGTCATTTATCTGTTCCAGCCGGTCTTTGTCTTAAGAATTCTCAGTACAGCCTGGTTCCCGATAGGTCTTGTTCTGTTGATGTGGATAGGACGATGGGGCTTTGCAAAAATGCCGGAGTTCCAAAAGAATGCCGCTTTAAGAAAACAGAAAGCCCTCGAAAACAGGCAGAAAAAAGAGATAAAACAACAGGCTGAAGCAAAACCATCGCAGAAGTCTGATGATAAAAAAGAACAGAAATAATCGAAGCTTTCGTCAGGAGTACACTCATGAAACGCTTAAATAATATTAAAAATCAAAAAGCAAAAATCAAAAACATGCAGTTTTTCAGGGAAGATTTCGGCGGTTTAGCATTTTGTTTTTTGGTATTCGGACTATTTTGTGTCGCCTTAACGCCTTATTCGATAAAAGCGAAAGAACTGAAGAAGCCCGAAGTTTATGTTCCATACGAGGATTTACCGGCTTTGATTGATCCTGCTAACAAGGCGATTTTAATGGAACGAAGTCAATTCGAGGAGTTGCTTACTACGGCTGAAAAACTGCCGGAAGAAGGCTTAAAGCTCGGACAGATTACAAAGGCTCAGTATTCCGCGCAAATCAGGGATGAGAATGTCGCCTTGTCCGGCAGCCTGGAAGTTGTATCCATGAGCAGGGAGCCGGTCATGGTTCCGCTTGCGTTTGCACAACTGGGATTAAATCGCGTTGTACTGGATGATAAGCCTGCGCCGCTGGGTTATGACAGGCAGGGCAGGCTGGTTTTAATAGTCACTTCCAGGGGAACGCATAAGGTTGAGGTCGAGGCAAAAACGAAATTACAGGAGCTTTCCAGCGGCGGGATGCAGTTCAGCATCTCGATACCGGAAGCGACAGCGGGGACAATGTCACTGACTGCTCCGGGCGACCTTGAAATACACTCGAGCTCCCCGCATTCCGAAACAGTCTATGACAAGAGCGCCGACAAAACAAGCGTCGATTTGATTATCGGCGGACAAAATAAGCTTACTGTGATTTTAATGGGCAACGGCAGGCAGGAAGATGACAAGGCGATTCTTCTCGGCGAATCGGCCGCGACAGTAAAATTAACCGCAACAGACCAGAGTCTCGAATGTCTCTACACTGTGCAGGTTCTGAAAAGGGGGGTAAGGCAATTGCAGTTCAGGCTTCCCGCCGAATGGACGATAACACAGGTTACATGCCCGAATCTGGTCAGATGGTCAATTGATAGGGATGATTCTATTTTAATCAAATCTCAGATCCAGATTCTTACAGTGCGGCTCAGTACAGGCAAAGTTGGTACGGTTGCGTTACGTATTCAGGCAGCCTGTGCAAGAAAAAATCAAACATGGAGCAGCCCGCGTATAGAGCTTGTCGATGCAGATGCTCAGCGGGGCTATCTCATGGTTAATACGGATGAGACTCTCGGCGTTCGCGGGGAAACTCTGGCGTCGGTGCGCCGTGAGGACATATCCGCGGCGGCTCTGGTTACAGGGCTTGATATAAATTTGGGCGGGAGACTGTATTTCCACTGGGGACAGGACTGGTCTGTCAACCTCGAGCTGGAAGAAGTTACTTTGCGCAGAAGCATCAAAGAGCAGCAGAAAATTACTGTTTCCACACAGCAGGTGACACTAACAGGCGATTTTGAAATAACCGCTGTCGAGAGGGAGCTTTTTGCAATGACTTTCGTTCTTCGCAACATATCTGAACAGTGGCAAATCAGGAATGTTTTAATAAATCAGCAGAAAACGGGATTCGAATATCGTACCGAAACGCAAGGTGACAGGCAGCTTTTGAAGATTGAATTGAAGAAACCCGTCCAGCCTGAAAATATGACAAATGTCACAATCGTTTTGCAGAATATTCCGCGAAACTGGGAATGGCCGAGCAATGCGAATCCAAGACGGATTTCAGTGCCTTTAATCGAGTCGCAGGCTGAAACTGTATCGGGTTATGTATCCATTTCCGCACAGGGCGATTTGGATGCGGAGCCGAACAATGTACCGGCCGTGCTCGAAGAAATACCTGTTGCAAGAATGGTAACGCTTGGCATGGAAAGACAGATTCAATATGCCTACAGCTACAAATCATCGACGCAGGGTGAGATTGCACTTGAGGTTTCGCGCAAACAGCCGAGGCAGACCTGTGACTCTGTCGGCTTTGTTAATGTCAGGCCGGAGGATTATTCAGGAAACTGGCGAATTATATATACGATTTCACGCGCTTCCGATAAAAAACTGTATTTGCTTGCTGACAAGTCAATCGGGCGGGAAATCAGCATTACTTCATCGGGCGTGCAAATAAGCTCGAAAAGCATTGTTGCTCCGAGTACGCTTCCATTTGATATTTCAGATGAGCTTTCGCAGCAGTATGATATATGGCAATTGAATCTCGATACCTCATTTCTTGGCAGGATAGAAATTAACGCACATTACGAGCGCCCTGTTACAGGAAACAGGCTTAAAGTGCCGTTAGTCAGACCTGTATGCGATGGACAGATAAACGAACATCTGGCGATTCAGGCGAATGAGGAACTTGCGCTTGAAATCACTCCGGTCGGAGCAAAAGAAATCGATGCGATAGACCTTCCTCCTTTGCCTGTTCAGGCTAACCGCATACTCGCTGCCTATCAGCTCGAAGCGGCAACTGCACCCGAAGGAACGAACGCATCTGTATCTCTTGTAACTTCTGTGCATACGAATTACGAGATACCAACTGCTTTGGCAGTATCCGCGCATTTAATGACGTATCTCGATGCCCAGCTCTGGCAGCAGACCGAAGCGAATTTCCAGGTAGCAAACGCATCACGGCAGTTTTTGACTTTCAAGTTGCCCGAAGGCGCCCAGCTATGGTCGCTCAGCGTCGATGGCAGACAGGCAAAACCTCAGCGAAGCTCGGAAGGCGATTACCAGGTTGTGCTTGGCAGACTTGGCGGTACTGTAAATGTCAGGATTGTTTATGCTTATCGTCCGGATGATATGTCTTTCGATAATACAAAGCTTGGCGGCGTGGAATTGCCGGGCCTGAAAATAAACCAGTTGACATGGAATGTCGTTCCGCCGCCTGATTACAGCATAACTTCACAGAAAACAAATATGCAGATGTTAAATATTATCCGACCGAAACCGGCATTTGTGAAATTGTATGATTCTATTAAACAAATCCATTTTTCGGGAATATTAAGCCCGTTAAGCAAAGCCCGGTATCAAGCCAGTAGATTACAAACCGGAATAGACTTTCAGGGAGGTGGAGAAATGATGGGCGGTTATGTAGCTAATGGTCAGGCTGTTCGTGACGATGTTCAAATTCAAAAAAGTTTTGAAGCTAAAAAGGAAGCTGTGGATGCTATCAGAGGTGTGACATCAGAGATTTCAGCAGGTGAGAGGTCGGAACTTCCCTCGGTGACCAGAAGAACTCCTCAAACACAACAAGAGCGGGATAGAGCTGATCAGCAGCAACAGTTGGAGTTACAACGACAACAAACAGCAGAAATCCTTATTCATGGAGATGAAGCGAAAATACCGTACACGGGTAATTTATCATGGTCGGCGGGCAGGGGGCAGATGCAATTCGGGGCGATTATGGCTGAGGGACGTTATACTTTGCCTGTGAATTTGATACCGACTCCCGGCGCAGGTCGTCTTTCGAGCTTTGTCGGATTGGGAGCAAGCGAGCTTGTTGTAGGCTTGACGAAGCAATCGAAACAGGAAAAGTGGTGGACTTTCGGCTTCCTGTTGATGACAATTCCCGGGATTGCATTACTTGTGAAAAAATTGAAATTAAACGCCGCTCTTTTAGCGGGCATTTTGCTGGCTGCCTCTTTCATTGCGGTATGGTGGCCTTCGGTTACTTCATTTGCCAACGGTATTTTCTGGGGCGATATTTTCCTTATCGCTCTTATGTTAATTATATTTATTGTACGATGGTTATTAAATCGCACAGGCTGGATTGTGAATAACCGTGCTGTCGCGGCGGCAGTGCTGATTATTCTCTCTTCGATGCTTACAGTTACAGTTTCAGCATCACAGAATCAGAGCCCGGAACGATTAATTGTTCCTTACGATACGACTCCGGATAAAGCTGCGGATTCAGGAAAAGTTCTCGTTCCTTATTCGCGTTTTGTAGAATTATGGAATCGCGTGCATCCACAGGAGCCTATCGACCTGCCGAGGCCGGGAACGGATATTTCTCTTGCCGATGTCAAATATAATGTCACGATAACTCAGGAGCAGCTTAACCTGGTTCTTACCGCAGAAGTTCGCACTTTCGGCAAAGACTGGGTGACGCTTGCTCTGCCTGTTTCCGGTCTTGCGGTTACGGAAGCCCAATATAAAGGAAAAGACGCTCAACTGCAAACGGGGCCCGGCGGAATGGTCCTGATGCTGCCCGGCGACTCTTCAGGCACATTACAGCTCAAGGCGATTGCGAAACCTCAATATCTGGGAAAAATGGGAAGTATTAAATTATCACTTCCGCCGCTGCCTGCCGCAGTGATGAATGTGAATCTGCCTCAGAATGATTTGGAGCTTGAAGTTGATGGAATTGAATCGCCTGCTTATAAACAGGACACCCTAAAGGAAAACCTGTGGACAGCCGCCCTTGGAATGACACGCGATATAACGATGCGATGGCTTCCCAAACTCGGTGACAGAGCCGGTGACAGCACTCTTTCATCCAATTCCGAGCATGATGTGCACGCTTTTCACTGGTCGATAATAGGTGTAAGTAAAATTACATACAGTTTCGCCGGAGGCGAGAGGGACAGGTTCACAATCCTTGTTCCGAAGGATGTTACGCTCACCGATGTAAAAGGAACGAACCTTCGCGATTATCGTCAGTTGGGCGAATCGACTCTCGAAGGAAAATCGTTCAAGGTAATAGAAGTACGTCTGCATCGGGCCGCTAAAAAGCAGTTCGACCTTTCTGTAAAATGGCTGTCATCGCTGCCGATAGAAACAGATGCGAGCGGTGAACTCCAGCTTGTCCGCGCGGGCGATGTCAGCAGGGAGAGCGGGACAGTCACGCTTTATTCCGCGGGCGGGATGGAAGTTAAAGTAACCGATGTAGTCGGCGGGCGCAGGATGACTATCGAAAGCGATGTTTCAGGCGGCCGGAGCTCATTAATGCAGAATACGGCCATGAATATGTCGCCTCCGTTTGTTACTGCGGAAAGAGACTCTTCCGACAGGGCAAAACCGGTCGCGAAGTATTACTGGCCTTACAGGCCTTTCTCGGTATCTGTCCAGTTTTCAAGACAGGCGGCGGTTCCGAAAATAAACCTGGACCAGCTCGTCAGAATCAATACTGACAGGATCGAATTGCTCGTACAGGCGAATCTCTCAGCCGAGCAGGGGGAACTTTTCGGTGCAAGCTTCGCACTGCCGAAGGATTATGAGCTGCTGAGTGTCGTTGGTCCCGCCGTGAAAGACTTTTATGAACGCTCCAACTCTAACGGCAATTTTGTGCATATTGAATTCGACAGGGGCCAGCTTCGTACAACAGCGGCGTTTGTGCTCGTTCAAAATGCCGCTCCGCCGGAAGATTTTAACGTCCCGACAATTATGTATATCGATTCAGTCGGTCATGAAAAATCGAAGCAGGAGGGACGTTTAGCTGTTCAGATAGCGGCGTCATTCGAGGCGCAGACAATTTCGAGCGAAAATCTGATCGGCGTGACGCCTCAGACATTGCAGAACTGGCTCAACTCGCAGCAGTATGGTCTTGTGCAGTTTGCATATCGCTATGAAGAGCCGAATCCTTCCCTGCGTTTGAAAATAGGCAGCAGGCCCACACAGATAAGCTCTGAAGTTTTCGCCGGCCTGGTTGTCAAAACAACTTCAGCCAGCTATACCTACCGGCTTCGCTACAAAATAGACGGCTCGCCCGTTGACCAGCTCAGCTTCAGTCTGCCGAGCGAATATGCTTCACTGGCGGCGGTAGAATCTCCGATATTGCGCAGCCTGAACCGGGTCGATGCAAACGAACTGACAACGTGGACAATTTCTCTGCTCAATGAAGTTACAGGAATCGTTGATATTGCAGTCAACTTCACTCTGCCGATTGAAACGTCAACAGCAAATATCTCAATACCGAGACTTATAACAAAATCGCCGGAAGGACAGCGAACGATTGCGGCAGTTCAGAATATGTCACGGCATGAAATCAAAATTGACAACACCGGAAGCCTTACAGTGCTTCCTCTCAGCGAGCAGCAGGCTATGATTCCCGCCCAGATGAGGGAATCTCTGCAATATGTCTATCAGTCTTACCAGAATAACTGGCAGCTTTCACTTGCTCTGACACAGGCGAAAGCAGCGGCACGCATTCAGGCTGTGGTGGATTTGCTCGCGCTGACTACTGTTATCAATCGTGACGGCAGATGCAGGTATGAAGTCCGTGTCGAACTGCAGAATCGAAGCGAGCAGTTCCTCAAGGTACAGGCTCCAAAAGGTTTGAACCTGTGGAGCGCCCGTGTTGCTTCTCAGCCTGTCAAGCCGGTTCGCGATGCCAATTCGCCCGCCGGAATGGTTCTGATACCGTTGGTAAAAACTTCACCGGGCGGACTGCCTTATGACATCGTTTTATACTTTGCCGATGAAGGCGAAAAGCCGCTGGTGAATCCTCTTGACGGAATAAGCAGAATCAAGCCGCCGGGCATATCTATTGCAGGAATACCGGTAACGCGAACGACCTGGTCGCTGCGCCTGCCGAACGATTATAAGTATGTGCGCCCGGGCGGAAATATGTCACCGGTGGTCGGAATAGTCGAGATGCTTATTCTCAATAACGAAGCGAGGCTCGAACAGCTTGGCAGGCTGGACCAGAGCGTAAGGGAGCTTGCTGTTCAGGGCAAAGGCAGGCAGGTCGATACAGCTAAATATAACTATGATACACTCAATACGAAAATTGCCTCTGAAATTCAGCAGACTGAACAGTACCTTTATTCAAACCGCTCAGCAATAAGCAGTGAAGACTATGACAGGCTGAAATTGAGTATCGAAGGACAACGGCAAAAACAGAATGTCGTTTTAGGAAGCAATTCTGCTTTTTTCGAAAAGCAGCAGGAACAGACACGCAATGACATGAACACTTTCCTGAATGGTTCAATCTCGAATGCAGGCGTAGCCGAGGTTGCAAGAAATAACGCTTTGAATCTAATGCCGGGTTTTATTGGTGATAACGAACGCCAGCAGATTGAAAGATTAAACAGGGAATTACAGGAATCACAGCAGCTAATGCTGGATTCGAGGAGACAAATAAGCGATTTGCAAATGAACCAGGTGACTGATGGAAAAGCAGCAATAAGGCAGCCTGGTAAAGCGTCAAAAGACCTTATCTTTGATGAGGAAGATAAAGAAGGCGAAGTTGAAAAAGCTCTTGAAGAGCTTGCGAAGAAAACCGATTTTTCAATTGTCCAGAAACAGGAACAATTAAGGGAGCAGTTGAGCCAGATGAGCAGCAACCGGTTCCAGAGATATACACAGTCAACACAGTCTCAAAACGCAGCAGAAGGTCTTGCAGTCAATAAACCAGACGCGACGACACAGCCAATACAGGTTCGAGGAGACGGAATGATGGGTGGAGGATTTGGCGGCGGCGGAATGGGCGGAATGGCAATGGGCGGGGGCGGAGCTGCTAGAGGCAGAGGAGGAAGAGGAGCTGCTCCTCAAGGCAGTGCAACTACAGGAAGACCAGCAACCACGCCGCAAATGGGATTGCAATCTGAACAAATTGACGATTTTTTTGGTGCTGAAGCTAAGCGAGTTGGTGACAAGGCTTCCGGAGACAGTCCTGTACAAGCAGACAGGGATTCATCTGCATTGTTGCAGTTAGATCTTTATACCTCTCAAAATGTATATTCTCTGCCTGTTTCGCTTCCATCGGGAGGCGAGGTACAGCTTGATTTCGCGCGTTCTTCCGGGCAGGCTGAACTGAGCGTTTGGGCTGTGCCTGTAAAGACGATTACGAATCTGCTTGCGACGCTGGTGATTGCAGTTTTGTTCGTTCTTATGCTTGGATTTATGAAACTTTGGTCGAAGTATAATAAGAAAAGAACAATACCCGCCAGGGCGATAATTGTTTATGTTCTGCTGTTTATAATTCTGACTGTTCTTCTGGGACCTTTGGGATTGATAGCCAGCCTGCTGATTATTCTGCTCAACGAAGCAAGGCACGCAGTATTTGCTTAATTGGTAATATTGATTTAATTATACAACAGGCTTGTGATTTTTATCTCTGTCTTGCCGTCTATGTAAGATTATGGTACATTTGCGGGATGGTAAATTTACATAGACAGTTTCTTGAGAATTTGTTTATTTTTGTTAAGGTGGATTCAACTCATAAGTGCAACGGAGTCAAATCCGCCTAATAAAGCAATAGTAAACAGAAGTGATAATAGTGATGCGCCAATTTAGTCTTAATCATAAAAGTCCTTATTACAGAAAATACAAAATTCTATATTACCCATTTTAACTTTTATGAAAATATTCTGTGACAAACGGCCAATTTTTTTTGACTTAATCTGTAATTAAATTATAGTATGCAAAAAAGTAAGTACATTGACATATCATTAATAGATATTTGAAACGTCTATAAAAAGGTGAGTGCTTCATTTCAGAGATGGGTACAGGCAACTTTAGAAGGATCACAAGCGTTTTGTGTGTGTGGCCTGTAAATATAGTTTTTTGAAAGGAGATTACCATGAACAGAAAAATTTTATTTTGCGGTTTAGTATTGGTCGGACTTTGCAGTCCAGCGGTGTTAGCTCTGGATACAATGGGGCCGCCTAAAGCTGGTCTTCCGATGGGAGAATGGGGCCTTGGTATTGATTTCTCTCATAGTGACATGGATCTTCTGCGTAAAACTGCAAACTGGAGCGATGCCGAGAACACCATTAGCGTAGAAGCTGACAAAATTTATGCTAATGTCGGATATGGTTTGAGTGACAACGTTACTGGATTCGTACGTCTTGGTGCCGGTCAGGCTGACTCCGATCGTAAAACCGATTGGACCAAGTGGGGAGGAGATGGGGATCCTGGTTTTGTATGGGGTGGTGGTTTCAAAGCAACTGTTATTGAAAATGAAAAGGTTACCTGGGGTTTTCTCGGTCAGTTCAGTCGCGGCAAGTACAGTGGTGATGCGAAATCATCTGTCGATGGCGAAAAAGCGGAATATGACATCAAGATGACTGAAATGCAGATTGCGGCAGGTCCAACATACAAACTTTCTGATGCTATCCATATATATGGCGGACCTTTTGTTTACTTTGCTGATGGTGAGTATAAAGATACAAAAGATGATGGCGATAAGCTTTATAAACCTATTGAAGAGAAAAACGTTATTGGTGGTTATGTCGGTGTGCTTATGAATGTTAAGGAGAAAGTCGATATTAATGTAGAATATCAGGACACTGGTAAGGCTTGGGCTATTGCCGGAGGTCTAACATTCCCATTTTAATCAACAGAAAATTAAGCTAATCAATTAAGTTGATAAATTTCTGTTAAATCCATGGGTTGCAAGTTTCGATACTTACAACCCATTTTTATTGCTAAGGATGCTTACAGAATTGATAATGATTTTATGATTTCTGATTTTATCTCCTGCTTGCCGTCTATGTAAGATTATGGTACATTTGCGGGATGGTAAATTTACATAGACAGTCGCTTGAGAATTTGTTGATTCCTGTTAAGAAAGCAGCATTTCAGACAGGCGTATTCCGCTGGCCGCAAAAACCTTATCTTGCCGGCTTTTGCAATGATGACGCTTTACCTTTGAGGCAGCTTAAAGATGACCTATTCAAATATTCAGTAGAAGCTCGTCTTGCTCGAAATCCTTTTGGTAAAGCAGGCTTGAGAGTTATTCGCAGCAAAAGTAGTACAAATCACGAAGCTTATCAGCTTGTTATTAAACCGGATGGAATCTCAGTTCATTCAAGTTCAAGTGCAGGGACATATTACGCTGTTCAGACTCTGCGTGATATAATGCAGATATTCGGCAATTCAATCCCATGCCTGACGATAGAAGATGAGCCGGACTTTGCAAGAAGGGGCGTTTATCACGACTGCTCGCGCGGAAAAGTGCCGAAACTAAGCACGCTCAAAGAACTTGTCACACGACTTGCGCACTGGAAGATAAACGAGCTTCAGCTTTATATAGAAAACGTTTTCACTTTCAAAAATCATCCGGAAATCGGAAAAGGATACAGTCCGTTCGCACCTGGTGAAATCCTCGAATTGCAGGAGCATTGCAGGAAGCATCATATCAGGCTGGTTGGTTCTCTGGCAAGTTTCGGCCATTTTGAAAAGATTCTCTCTCTGCCGCAGTACAGTCATCTTGGTGAGATGCCGGGCTTTCGAGGCTTTCCGGGCGGGACAACGCTTTGCCCAATCGATTCCGACTCGATAAAACTGGTCGAAGAGTTGTACAGTGAATTTGTGCCGCTCTTTGATGCCGTTGATTTTAATGTCTGCTGCGATGAAACATGGGAGCTTGGCAGGGGGCGCAGTCAAAAAAAGGCGGATAAAAAAGGAGTCGGGCGAGTTTATCTGGATTTTATCCTGAAAATTTATCGTCTGTGCGAACGTTTCGGCAAAAGAATGAATCTCTGGGCTGATATTGTTCTGAAATATCCCGAATTGCTGGATGAGCTGCCTCGTGACATTGTCCTTCTGAACTGGGAATACGAGCAGGATGGAGCAAATATCGCGCGAACAAAAGAAATAGCCGAAGCGAATATCCCTTTTATGGTTTGTCCCGGCACAAGCGGCTGGCTGACTCATGGCTCGCGACTGTCGAATGCGATTGGTAATGTAAGGAATTTTGCCGCTATGGGGCGGAAATACAAAGCCGAAGGTTTGCTGAATACCGACTGGGGCGACCAGGGACATCGGAATTTTATCGGCGCAAGTCTGCATGGCTTTGCTCATGGCGCAGCTCATTCCTGGAATGGCAGGGCGGTAGATGATAAAAAATTTACTGAAAAATTCTGCTTCTCATTTTTCAATCAGAAAACAAGCAAATTGGCAGAGGCAATAAAACTGCTCGGAAATACTTATGTAACCTGCGGGAAAATCGTGAAAAATAAATCGTTGTTGTATTCGGCGCTGATAGAACCGCTTATTCTATCTGAATCAGGAAATACCGATGCGATTGATATGATGACTGAAGACGGTTTGCATAAAATCCTGGAGCAGTTATCTGGTAAGGGAATCTGGCCAAAACCAGGCAAGGGAGCGAATGAATTTGAACGCATGGCTCTTAAAGAGCTTGCGCTGGCCGCACGTATGGATTGCCTTGCCTGCACGAGGGCGCTGGCTGGCAGGAAATTACGCTGCGGACAAACAGTAAGAAAAACAGAATTTAAAAAACTTTCCATTCAAATGCATAATATCGCCGATGATTTTAAAGTGCTGTGGCTGTCTCGCAACAAGCCTTCGCGTCTGCGCGACAATCTCGATTTATTCAGGAAAGCAAAACTCGAATCGGAGCGGCTTGCCGGACAATAGAAAATATGAATAAAAAATATTCGATAGAGCAGCTTGCAAGGAAAAAACAGCTTCGCGTGTGCGGCCTGATGTCGGGCACTTCGGTGGATGGCATCGATGCCGCTATAGTTGATATAAGCGATTCTTCTGCTGATGTGGTGACATTTGACACATATCCTTTTCCTGTACAGGTTCGGGAAGCAATTTTCGATATTTTCCAAAATCAGGCTGCCCGGATAGAAGATATTTGTCACCTGAATTTCGTTATTGGTGAGGTTTTCGCGGACTCGGTTATAAAGCTCTGCAAAAATAAAAATGTTCCGATAGATTCCATCGACCTTATAGGCTCGCATGGCCAGACTGTGTTTCATAATCCAAAAGGCAGAAAATTCGGCAAAAGGCTCATTCGTTCGACGTTGCAGATAGGCGAGCCGTCAGTCATAGCTCAGCGAACAGGTATTACGACAGTTGCGGATTTTCGACCAGGAGACATGGCTGCTGGCGGTCAGGGCGCGCCGCTTGTTCCGTTTGCAGATTATTTTCTTTTTAGAGACAAAGTACACTGCCGGACGATTCAGAATATCGGCGGAATAGCTAATGTGACATATTTGCCTGCAAATTGCACTCTTCAAAATGTAATCGCGTTCGATACCGGCCCTGGCAATATGATAATAGACCATCTTATCTCGCGAATCACCAAAGGAAAGCAAAAATACGATAAGAGCGGCAAAATGGCTGCACAGGGCGGCGTAAATAAAAAACTGCTTGGGCAATTACTCGAACATCCTTTCTTTCGTCGAAAACCTCCGAAAACTACAGGCAGAGAGGAATTTGGCAGTCAGTTCAGTGATATGTTTTTTCAAAAAGCTCTGGAGCAGAAAATTCCGAACGAGGATATTCTTGCGACAGCGACTGCTTTGACAGCCGAGACGATTGCTCGTGCTTATAGGCGTTTTCTTCCGGCAATGCCAGATGAAATGCTGCTGTGCGGCGGGGGATACCGAAATAAAACTTTAGTAAAAATGTTGCAGGAAAAACTCCGGGACGTTAAAATTCTGACGACCGGCGACTTTGGCATAAACCCGGATGCGAAAGAAGCCGTAAGTTTTGCTGTACTGGCATACGCGGCCATAAAAAGCCGCCCGAACAATGTCCCCGGGGCAACGGGTGCTGAAAAAGGATTAATTTTAGGAAAGATTGTACCCGTATAATGAGCAAGAAAAGGATACTGCCTGCAACAGAAAAGCGAAATCGCCGCACTGAAAATATAGACATGCTTCCCACGCGGAAAATTGTCGATTTGATAAATTCCGAAGACATGCTCATAGCTCCAGCGGTAGCGAAGGAAAATAAAAATATCGCTTCGGCGATAGATATGATTGTCGAGCGTTTCCGAAAAGGCGGCTGTTTATTTTATGTCGGCGCCGGAACAAGCGGCAGGCTCGGCGTTCTTGACGCGTCGGAATGTCCCCCGACTTTCGGCGTAAGTCCTTTACTGGTACAGGGCATTATCGCAGGAGGAAAACGCGCGCTTGTGCGGGCGGTCGAAGGTGCAGAAGATTTGGCAGACGACGGCGCAAAAGCTGTAATAAGAAAAAAAGTAAAAGCCAAAGATGTCGTTGTCGGAATCGCAGCCTGCGGCATGACCCCGTTTGTGCGAGGCGCACTCAGGCAAGCAAAGAAACTCGGCGCCGGGACAATCTTTATCACATGCGCACCGGAGGCAGTCAAACAGCTTCCGGCACAAATAATAATAAATCCGATAGTCGGCGCGGAAGTTATCACAGGCTCAACCCGAATGAAAGCGGGAACTGCAACGAAACTGATTCTCAATATAATTACGACAACAGTTATGATAAAGCTGGGCAAGGTCTATGGCAACCTGATGGTTGACCTGAACGCGACAAATGAAAAGCTGCGTGACAGGTCGGAGCGAATCGTAATGGAAATGACAAACCTGCCGCGAACCAAAGCCAAAGCGCTGCTGCGAAAATCGTGCGGCAAAGTCAAAGCGGCGATTGTCATGCACTATCGAAATGCCGATTATAAACAAGCCCTGCAAATTCTTGATGATTGCGGCCAGTCTCTTCGAAAGGCGATAGAAATAACCAGATGACAGCAAATTTATTTGACCATAATATTTTTACGCGATTGAGCGATTTTGATTTTTTTGTTCTTTATTTAGCGATAGTTCCGCTGTTTCTTATCTCTTACTTTTTCGGTCGGGAAGAAAAAGACACCGGTGATTTTTTCCTCGGAGGCAGAAAAGTACCTTCGATTGTCGCATGTTTATCGTTTGTCGCGACCGAAGTAAGCGCATTGACGATTGTCGGAGTGCCTGCTATCGCGTACAGCGAGAACTGGGAGTACATGCAGTTTTTCTTCGGCTCAGCGGCGGCACGAATAGCAGTGGCATTTCTGTTCATTCCGGTTTTTTACAAATACAAATGCACCAGCATTTACGAATATTTGAAATTCCGCTTCGGAGCGGAGACGCAATACACAGGCTCGATATTTTTCTTTCTCACACGTTTGACTGCATCGGGAGTCAGGCTGTATGCGACCTGCATGGCTGTTGCGTACATCATAGGCTGGAATCTATCGCAGGCGATAATATTTTTCACTATCGTCAGCATAATCTTCATTGCGTTCGGGGGCATAAAAGCAGTTGTCTGGGCCGGCGCGTATCAGGCTGTAATATTTTTCGCCGCAGGGGCGGCTCTTGTAATCTATCTTGTTATGCACATACAAGGCGGCTTATCGACAGCCTGGCAAATTGCTGAAAACGCGGACAGGCTGAGTGTTTTCAATTTTAACTTCAAGCTCAACGATGCAACGACATTCTGGGCTGGCACGGCTAACGCGTTCTTTGTCGGCCTGGCGATTTTTGGAACCGACCAGGAATTGATGCAGCGTCTGCTGACTGTTAAAACGCGAAAAAAGAGCCAGAACACAATAATCGCAACGATCCTCTGCGCATTTCCTGTGCTGTGTTTATACCTTGCAATCGGAACATTACTATTCGTTTTTTATCATCAGAATCCCGCTGCTGCCCAGCCTGAAAAAGCGAAAGAAGTCCTCTCGCACTTCATTGCAAATTCGCTGCCTATGGGATTAAAAGGTCTTCTGCTTGGTGCAATTATTCTGGCAAGCATTGATTCGCCGCTCAGCTCGCTTTCATGCTCATTTGTCACTGACATTTACAAGCCTCTTATCAAAAGAGACGCCGACGAAAGACACTATCTCCTGGTTTCCCGCATCGGTGTTGTTGGTTTCGGAATAATACTCGGATTGATTGCTTTCGCGTGCAGTCCGGTCGAAAAAATTCTCTGGTTCGCGTTCGAGATAATCTCCATCACAGGCGGCGCGACGCTCGGCATATTTCTGCTGGGCGTATTAACAAAACCTGCATCCGGTAAAAACGCTTCGGTCATAGCTGCATTTCAAAACCGGGCGAACGTTGCCGCTATGATTATCAGTGCAATCGCGGTGACTGTTCTTTTGCTGCTTTCCAAATATAAAACAATAGACCTTGCATGGAGCTGGCTGATTGTAATAGGCACAGCAGTAACATTTTATCTGGCTGTGGTTTTGGAATTTTTTATGAGCGGAATAATGAAATTAAGAGGTTATTTTGCAAAACTCTTATTTTAATATTTCCTGACTTCAGCACACCTTTGAAAAATTGATGTAAGTCCTTGTAAATACTGGAGGCAAAATTGATTTTTGGTGTCCCGATGTTGAAGTCAGGATTGCAATAACGAGAATATGATTTATCCGTGATTACTTTGTATTTTCTCGAATATTTTTGAATATTTTACAGAAATTCTGTAACGTTTCGGCTGGTTTTACGTCTATATATATAAAAAAGAAAAAACATGAAATATTTTTCGCGAGGGAAAATATGAAAAAATGTATTTTGTTTTTACTTGTATTTCTTATTATCGGGAAATCTGCGGGCAATGAATTGCAGATTGAACCGAACGATGCGAAATTCGATCCGCGTGCAATTGTTATGCTTAATTACCTGGACTGGCGTCAAAATTCTTCAGGAATGATTAAAGGTCCAAAAGTAGCATTTGCGATAGGAGACGGCACACTTCTTTTGACGGCGGCTCATTGTGTCGATGATTTCTATACTGCTCCGGACGAGCCGGTCTCAATCGATATGGCTGTTATCAGTCCTTATTATGGCGATATGTATGATTTTAAAATCTTAGCCGTGGATAAGCAGGCGGATATTGCAATCTTGAAAGCTCCATGGCCTGCACATCCTGCTCTGGAGCTTGCAACTGAAGAAGAGTTTGCAGAAGCTGCGAATATTCTTATCGCGAGCAGGCCCCAGGCTAATCTTAGCAAAACTTTGCGTATCGGCAGAGAAATAAAAACAGAATTGCTTCCCGTGCTTCATAATGACGGGAATGTTTCTGCTGCCGCTCTCAGGCTCAAGGGAACTAAATATGTTGTTCCTGGCTGGAGCGGCTCACCGATGCTTATACCCGGTTCCGGCAGGATTGCAGGTATATTAACGAGGTGTATAGTCGGGATAAAAACTCGATTATTCGGTCTTATTACTGTAAACTCACGAAACGATGCCGCAGGAAACAATATCTTTTCCATACGAGAATTAATAAACAGGAAAAGATTAAGACAAGAGGCTTTCGCTGTACCTCAGAAGCTCGAAGACATTCCCGATGCTGAACAAGGTTTTAGCCTGGCGATAGATTTTTTTGATGCGCTGATGAATAAGAATGACAGCAATGCGTTTCAAATTGCATCTGAATTTACTGAACTTCGTCCCAATTCCGTTCAGGCACATCTGCTTCTTGCGTTAAGTTCTACAATCATAGCCAGAGATCCGAATGTATCGGCAAGTGAGTATCTCAACAAAGCCGAAGCAAGCTACAAAAAAGCTTTGCAAATTGATTCCAAAAGTGCGCATGTTCATGCCGTATATGGCGGCTTCCTCCAGATGACTCACCGGAACACAGAAGCCCTGGAGCAATGTAATGCTTCTCTTGCGATAGATCCGAATAATCGCATGGCGATGTTTAATAAATTAATGATTATTGAACCGAACGAAAGAAAAGAAACTGCGGAACAGTACTTAAGCATCGAACCAAATAATCCCCGCGTATTATTTTACTACAGCGGTGCTTTAATCGCCGCAGGAGAAAATAAAAAAGCTCTCGAAGCGGCCCAAAAAGCAGTGTCGCTTGATCCTAATGGTTTATTTGAAGGGGCTTTAGCCGATGCTCTTGTGAGTCTTCACCTGTTGGATGAAGCCGAACCTTATTACAAACAAATGGCTGAAAAATGCGGCTGCCAGTTATGCTGTTTCAAATATTCGTCTTTTCTTGTACGAAATCGTAAAGATAAGTTAGATGAGGCAAAGAAATTTTTGGAGAAAGCTGAATCGCTGTCACACACGAAAAGAGTTTCTGTTATCAATATGAATCTTCTTAAACTTGATCTCATGGAAAAGACTGAGCCGCAGCAGGGTGAAATTCTGGCAAACGAGCTGCTCAAAGCAACGCCTGATAATGGTCATTACTGGTACATGTTCGCTGGTATTTTAAGAACTCTGGGAAAATATCAGGAAGCGGCGGAAGCCGCACAAAAATGTGTAGATTTGTGTCCCGACAGGTCATATCGTCCAAGACTTGCTAATTGCCTTGCGAAAATTGGAGAGCTTGAAAAAGCCGAGCAGATATATGATGACCTGCACAAAGAATTTCCCGATAGATATGCGTACTGGTTCTGGTACGCGGAATTTTTAGTTGACTATTTTGACGACAGAATCGATGAAGCCAAACACGCTTTGGAAGAAGTGCCATACAATCCGGATAGTGACTGGTCTGTCCCCGCAGATGACTTTAAAGAGCTGCAGGAGAAAATAGCTGAAAAATCGAAAATATTACCTGCCACTCCAAACTGAAAAAATAAAATGTCATAGAGGGAAAATATGAAGAAGAAAAATCTGTGTATTGTTTTTGTAATTATTTCAGTATGTTTCTTTCTATCCGGTTGCCAGACTGGCCAAACAAAAACTCCGGAAGTTCTTGCTGAATTTGATTTTTCTATAGATGAAGGCAAGGTAATTCTACCGGTCCAGTTCAAAGGTCAAAAGTATCCATTTCTTTTCGATACTGGTGCAACCGGGACTATTTTTGACGATTCACTTAAAGATAAACTTGGTAATCGCTTTCTATGGCCCAAAACTGCAACTCTATCACGCGGCAGAAAAGCAAAAATAGAATATTATAGGCATCCGGATGCAAATCTCGGCCCCTTAAAATTTGATGATTTAAATTTGATTGGAGTTTTGGACTGCGATTTGTGGTTTGGAAGTAAAGTTCCAATAAAATACAGGGGCATTATCGGGATGGACTTTTTGAAAAAGTACATTGTACAGATAGATTTCGATAATGGTAAAGTGGCATTTTTCAAAGGAAAGCAGGAATTTAATTTATTTTCCATGTTTAAACCTCAAGAAAATACTCATCCTGAATGGGGCATCGCAATACAAATGGAAAATCCATGGTATTCCAATAAAAGATATTTTGTAACCGGTAATCTGCCTGATAACACAAAAGCCGAATTTTTAATTGATAGCGGCTGGTATTGTACAAATGCATTAAAGAGTAAATTATTCAAAAAAGTTAAAAATATTATTCCAGATAATGCAGTAGAGCAAAATTATAAAATAGTGAACAGCTTTTCTCTTGGTAATTTTGAATATGAAAATATTTTGTTTCAAAAGAACAACGAATCTATCCTTGGATATGGTTTTTTGTCACGCCATATAGTTACATTTGATTTTCCAAATAAATTAATGTACTTAAAAAAAGGAAAAGATTATGACAAGCAACCCCCGATTCACATCATCCTTGAGGATACACGATTTACAATAAATTCCAGAAGCCATGCCGTAGAAATAATTGATCCTAATAGTTTGGCGTATGAAAAAGGAATCAGAGAAAAAGATGTTCTTTTCATGATAAATCATTATGACATATCTTCCTTAAATGTTGCTGAACTTATGAATTTGCCTGTTTCTGCAGATGAAAGCAATGAAATAATCTTTACATTCAAACGCGGCGAAGAAACATTTACAGTTGAATTTGCTAAACAGGAAGTTAATGCACCTAAAAAATAAATAGTAATTTATTGCCTTTGGTTTAAAAGAATTTCTTAATACTGGATTTTGCATACATAGTTCTGTTATACTATTGTGCATGATGGAACTGATTGATACACATAGTCATCTGGTATATGAGCCTTTAGCCGGAGATATAGAGAATGTTCTGGCACGCAGCAAAGAAGCAGGTGTTACAAGGTGGTTAAATGTCGGGACAGACCCGGAGCATAATCAAAAAGCTCTTGATATGGCTCATCGATTCGAGAATATGTACGCAATCATAGGAATTCATCCTCATTATGCTGATAGGGTAACTTCACAGACAATCGCGGAATTGAAGCAGCTTGCGGGTAATGAAAAAGTTGTCGCTATCGGTGAAACAGGTCTGGATTTTCATTATAACTTCTCGAAACAGCTTGACCAGAGACGTTCCTTTGAAGCACATCTGCATATCGCACACGAACTGAACCTGCCTGTTGTCATTCATTCGAGGGAGGCTTTCGATGAGACGATGGATATTCTGGATCAGTTTATAAGGCTCAACGGCAATCTTAAGGGCGTCGTATTTCACTGCTTCAGCGGCACAGCAGAACAGGCTAAAATGGTTCTCGATTACGGATTTTATACTTCATTTACAGGCATTGTAACTTTTAAGAATGCTGAATCGCAGCGCATGGCGGCAGAAGGTGTTCCCTTAGAGAGAATGATGATTGAGACGGATTGTCCTTATATGTCGCCAGAGCCGATGAGGAAACAGAAGAATAATGAGCCTGCGCTCATGATTCATACAGCGAAGTTTCTGGCAAAGCTCAAAAAAATGGAGCTTGAAGATTTCGCATCAGCCGTAACTGCAACGAGCAAATCTTTTTATGATTTGCCGTGAGCATGATAAAAAAAGTTAGTATAGGCATTCTTCTAATGTATTCGCGGGCAAGATGCCCGCGACACGATGGGTGGCAGCCTCAAGCGAAGCTTGGGGATGGCTTGTTCAGTGTAAAATATAGCATGTAAAATATCGCGCGGGCAGGATGACCGCGACACGAATATGGATTTTGGCATAACACAAAAAAAGCAGGATGAGCTTGAAAAAAGAATGACTTTGCTCGGGATTCGAGAGCAGGACATTCAGGAGAAGTTTATACGTTCTTCCGGACCGGGCGGACAGAATGTGAACAAAACCGCGAGCTGCGTTTATATCAGGCATGTTCCGACAAAACTGGAAATAAAGATGCAGCGAGAACGCTCGCAGGGCTTGAACAGGTATTACGCAAGAAAAAGATTATGCGAGTTGCTCGAAGAAGAAAAGCTGGGTAAAAAAAGTCCTGCCGCTCTTAAAGCAGAAAAAATCCGCAAACAGAAACAAAGGCGCAAACGCCGCGGTAGAAAAAGCGGCGGTTTATAAAAATTGCTTCAACTCCAAAAAAGTTGGTTAAATCAAGGTTGTTTATACATTAAAGTCTTGGAAAAGATGGATTTATCGCATTGTGGGCAACAACATATATTTGCCATAAAAGGACGATACCACAAAGGATACCGCCCTATGTCATATTCCGCTATGGTGGCGCTCGGGTCGCTTCCCAGCGTTGCCCTATCCTCCAGCATAGCAGTCATATTATATACAAACATGTTATTGCCTTTAAAGCGTTAAATCTAAACAAC
>JAFGEF010000063.1 GCA_016931715.1 Sedimentisphaerales bacterium | reverse complement strand
GGCTGTTGAAAAACGAAAGTATGCATTATTATTGATTCGGCCGGCAAAAACAGATTGTCCGCAAATTTATTTGCGACACAGCCTGTTTGTTCAGCATGACAAAACTTAAATCGGTCAGTTTGAGTAAAATATTATTTATATTTCGTGCATGATGAATCTGATATTCATGTCATTTCCCGAAAAATCCATTCAAGACCTGCCAATCTGCTTTCCCGGCCGCCTGCTATTGGTTCGCGTCAACAAATATTACAAGTTTCGGCAGGCTTTGCTGCAAATTTTCAACCTCTGAATCAGTTATATTTTTGCATTTCCTCATATCAACATAATCGAGATTCGATAGATTCATCAGAGGTTTCAGGTCGGCAATGTCGGTGTTATAAATATGAATTCTGTGCAATTTCGTCAATTTTTGAACAGGTTTAAGGTCAGTTATTTTGGTCTTGCCCACATTCAATATTCCAAGATTTGATAGTTTCCCGACAGGCTTAAGATCAAATACTCCTGCTCCAAAAATATCAAGCTCTGTCAGTTTCTTCAGACTTGACAAAGGAGCAATACTTTCAATTGGTGTATAATTCAGGTTAAGTGTCTCAAGATTAGTTAGCTTCTTAAGCGGCCTTAAATTCAGCAGGCTTGCTTCCGTAAGACTATTGCGAGAACCGACTGTCGTGACTTTTATAATATGCATCTTTACCAGAATAGCCTTCCATTTTGGCATTTCGGTTCGAGGAATCTTAAGCCTGCTTAGATTAAGTTCTTTCAAATTCCTGAATTTCCTGAGAAGTCGTATATCCGGAAGCGTCTGTTCTGATAAATCAAGCGTTGTGATTGTAAGGAAATCTTTCGAGTCAAGAGAGTTCGGATCTTTTTTCAGCATTTTTCCCGTCACCAGACGAATAACAGAATCGCCTGATGCAGGGTAATTTTGAACGAGAATATAGACGACGCATATGAAAACGGTTAGGAATAATAACATTATGACAATAGATGGAATTGCATATCTTAAGCCAGATACTTTCTTCTTCACTTCTTCCTGCAATGTCTCGTCATCGTTCATAACAAATCTTCTGTTCAAACAGTAATTTCTATTATACCTGAATCAGGCTTGTATGTGAGAAAATAAAATATTTTCATAGAAAAAAACGCTGCGAACTGCTCTTAATGGCAGAAAAAATGAGCTTTTCTGCAAATCCATGGTCGTAATATGCCGATAAATAATTAATGTGTTAATAACACAATAAATATGCTTTTAGGAGTATTAAAATGAAGTACAAAACAGCATTTATAGGACTATTAATCTTAATAGCGGCCGCAAATACAAACGCTTTGGAAATTCAGGAGAAGGATTTCGGACTTGGTATTCTTGTCGGTGAGCCGACGGGCTTTAGCGTTAAATACTGGATGGACGAAAAACGGGCAGTCGATGGAGCATTGGCATGGTCATTCTTCGGAGACGATGCGTTCCAGCTCCACGGAGATTATCTCATACACGATTATAAATTGAATAATTCCGAGCAGTGGCCTGCCTATTATGGTATTGGTGCATTATTAAAGTTCGAAAAAGATGAAGGCAGGAAACATGACGGTGAAACAATCTTTGGACTTCGAATACCGTTCGGCATGACATATTTATTTGAAGACGATTCTCCGTATGAGTTCTTCATCGAAATCGTTCCTGTCCTCGAATTAGCTCCGAATGTTGACGTGAGCATCAATGCGTCTTTAGGCCTTCGCTTCTATTTTTAGTTTTCAAAAATAAACTCATTCATTGAATTTATTTGGACAATGAAGCATAAATAAAAACGGAAACACCGAAAAGATTCTCACGAGAAATACAAAAATCATTGACCCATGATTCAGTAGTTTTACCTATTGCGTCCTCCGGAAGACCTTCCGGAATTCTGGTTTCCTGATGTATTTCCAGACATTCCTCTTCCCATCTGCTTCTGATTTCTTTGGTTTGTTTGAGTTTGCTGCTGTGTTCTTATTTTTTGCGAGCTTGATGAATTCTGGGTTTGCACCTGATTCGATACATTCTGTTGTGTCTGTACCTTATTTGAAGAACTCTGGGACTGCAATTTATGTGTCGAATTCTGTTTTTGTGTCGCACTCGCAGTTTTCTGCGTCTGTGCATTATTTGAAGCATTCTGGTTTTTTGCGGCTTTCTGTTTCTTTTCCTGTTTGCCTGCACCGAATATACCAATGAAACGACCAAACATGCTTTTCTTCTGAGTCTTTGTTTGAGTTTGAGATTGCTTACGATTTTGGATTTGTTCCTGTGACTGAGTTCCAGAACCATTCTGATTTTCTAATCTGTTCTGGTTTCTCTGATTAACCTGCTCTCTCTGCTGGTTTTGTGTTCCATTTCCATTACCCATGGAATCTCCGACTTTTAAATTATTTTCGTTGGCAATATCTCCAAATCCCTTACCTGCTGCTCGCTGCTGAGAAACCAGGTTGAAAGCTTCCTGGTATTTTTGCTCGTCAGTTTTTTCGAGATCCGGATTATTCGCGGCGATTTGTTCTGCCAGGCGAGATTGAAGCCTTATATTACCCCAACTTTGGCCGCTATTTCTCATATCATTTACCTGGCTTTGTGTAAGCTGAGAATTATCCACAAGTTCGTTAATATAGGACGGCTGATTATCCAGTGCAGCTTCTTCCTGCGATTGTGCTATATCTGTAACAAACATTAAAGCAAAGCTCATTATAGAAATTACAATTACACTGATTCTATTCGTTAACTTGAACATAAATGCTTTCCATTATAAAAAACTATACTTTCAATGCCTTATTATTCTAATCTCTTTAAAATCCCAAACTATTAGAAGAAAATTTTATATTTTCTCGGAGGTTTTCGGAGGTTTTAAGAATAAAAAAGAATTAGAACAATAATCGCGGTGCCTGCCGCGAGTATCGCAAGTCCCATAATTAATTCGGATTTTTTCATAATCCACCCCCATAACTAAATTATAAGAATTAACAAGGATTTTCCAAAACTTGTTTGTGTTATTTTTAATCTATATACAATATATCGGTATTATTTTCAAGCTGTTAATTTTGCATGCAGTTGTAAATTAAGAAATCCGCTTTTTTGTATTTGTTAAATACAAAAAGCTGCAAGCAAATGCTCACAGCTTTTGATATTTTTATATCTATTGTCTCTTGACAGTCGTTCAGCAACTGCCGGGCTATTTTTTACTTAACAATAATAGTATCATCTACCTCAATATCATCGCCCTCTTCAATATCTACAGTTAGAGTAAGAATACATACTCCTGGTTCAACAATATCTTTTACGTCTGCACTATTAAATTTGACAACGAGATCTCCGCAAGCATCAGCAAAGGTAGATTTAGCCTCGATACCCTCTAATGTAATTTTAGCATCAGAAACAATTGCGTAGGGTATATTAGAATGAACGGTAACAACAACAGATTTACTTCCGAGAAAGAGTGTACTTGGTGATATAGTAATACTATATTTATCTCCTTCATTTGCCGTATTAGCAATGACTAAACTTGTTGCAACTGCTGCTATTAAAACAACTGCTGTGATTAAATACGCTTTTTTCATTTTTACCCCTTTTAACAAAATATGTAGTTCTTATTTCTTTTCATCTTCTCTATAACGACATTACTAAAGATCATGATTAATACAATAACATAAAATTCAATAAATAGCAAATATTTCTCAAATTACTCTTTTTTATATTACAAGCGAGCCAGTGGCACAAACCTGTTTTCCAGCATATTATAGAAGTTTTTGGCAACAAAAACCATGATTTGATAAGCTTTGCAGAAAAAAAATATTTCCCTGAAGGGCGATTAGGGGATTCTGAGACTGGAAATAAGCGCATCGTTATTGATTTTTCTGCTTATATTTCGTGCTCTGTATCCTGGTTTTGAAGCAGTTGGATAATATCAGCCTTTGTTGGAAGGGCTTCAATCAGGCCGAACTTTGTGCAGGTCAGCGCCCCCGCTGCTGATGCGAATTTTACCGCCCCGCGTATATCATCCTCAATTGCATAATACGCAGCAAGAGCGCCGTTAAAAGCGTCACCCCTGCCGGACTGATTTACAAGCTCGACTTCAAATGCGGGTATATGGTCTGCTCCATTTCTATCGACTACCAGACATCCGCGCTTACCCATCGTAATAACAGCGTGTTTTACGCCTCGTGCGATTAAATCGGAGCCGATGAGTCTTCCGTTCCGAACTCCTGCCGATGCCTGGTCTGTTATGTCGGCCGCTTCGGACAAATTCGGAATTATCACATCAACCGAAAAATATTCTGCCGGAAGTTCGCCGCTTTCCTGTCCTTTCTGTTCCAAAGGCCTTGCCGGATCGAGAATCGTTTTCGTTCCATGCAATACTGCACAACGAATCGCTTCAACTATCGTATCCTGCGGCAATTCGCCATGCATAAGGCAAACATCGGCCTCTGAAATAATTTCTTCAGCGGCTGTTATATCCATCGGGACCATGGCGCTGTTTGCACCTGTGTAAAAACATCCGGCATTTTCACCCTCGGCATTTACCATTGTTACATGAACACCTGTGTTCTTGGCTTTTACGCACTGCACAAAATCAGTATTGATTTTATATTCCGCAAGCCCATCGAGAATCATTTTTGCAAAAGAACCGCTTCCGATCTTGCTTATTAGCGATACTTCGCAGCCGCATAATGCCGCCTGAACCGCCTGAATCGGGCCTGGACCCGCTATTGCATATGATAATGCCGAACCACTTACATACTGGCCTATAGACGGGATTTGCGTGCATCGTATCGCCATGTCGATATGCGTGCCGCCGATTACGATTACTTTGGGAGTCCTTCCCTTCATAACTTCCTTTTTCACTTATATGTTTATCATAATAAGGTCTTATATTATCTTTGACAATATAATCCTTTTTGGAGTATATGCAAGAAATTCTTTTTTTGCATGTAAAAAAACACAGCGTGAAGAAAAAATTTGATATTTTTTAAAATATTTTTCCCCCCAAACATCTGCCGTAAATCATTGCCTTCAAACGATATACGGAACTGCGAATCATTTACCATCAAAAATATTTAAAATATTATAGAATTTGCTGTTGACGAATTTTGTGTATGAATAAATAATATAATATGTTAGATGTTTATATAACATAACATCAACATAGATTGTATTATATATATTATTTATTGCTTGCGGATTGCATATATGAAAACGAGTGCCGGGGAAATCGAATCATGCGGGTTTATACCTGTCAATCTCCTGCGGGAGCAAAATGATATTATCAGGAGCAGACTCTTTCTGCTTGAGAAGAATGACAAGATAATCATGTCAATGTATCTTGAAAGCAGGATAAGCTGTCGGCAAATCGCCCTGCTGCTCGGCGTTAATAGAAGCAAGGTATCGAGAAGGATAAAGAAAATAACACATGAACTTACAAAAGGGACATTCATTTCATGTATGAAAAAAAATACATTGTTCACGCCGGGAGAAATAGCAATAGCGCATGATTACTTCATCAAGGGACTATCGATAAAACAGATAGCAGAAAAAGGAAACGCAAGTTACTATCAAATTCGCGAGAAATTAAAAGAAATACAACTAACAGCAAATACAAACAGAAAGGGAAAAAGATGACTACTTTTACACTCAAAAAAACATTTTCATGGGATGGAATCATAACAGAAAAGGTTACGGATGTCTGCAGAATGTTCGGCCTGACTATCGACAGGTTAAAAGACCAGACAAAAACTCATTCATGCAGTCTTGATATTAAGCCCGGCGATGTTGTTTATATTACAGGTCCGTCCGGCTCAGGTAAAAGCGTACTGCTGCACGAACTTGAGAACGCCATCGAGCAGCAGGACAGGGTCAATATATCGCAAATCGAGCTTCCGGTCGATAAAGCCGTAATCGACTGCATAAACGATGGCCTGCTGGCTTCCCTGCAACTTCTCAGCACGGCGGGTCTTTCCGATTGCTTCTGCATTATCAAAAAGGCCGCAAATCTCAGTGACGGCGAGAAATTCCGTTTTCGCATGGCGATGGCGATGGCACAAAACAGGAAATATATTATTGCAGACGAATTCAGCTCCGAACTTGACCGCATCACCGCCTGCGCGATTTCTTATAACATCAGAAAATTTGCGAAGAGAACAGGCACAATTTTTATGCTTGCATCGAGCCATAGAGATTTGCTTGCCGATTTGGCGCCTGACATAATCGTCCTCATCGAATCATCCGGCCCGACATATGTCACCTACAGGGATATGAGGAGACAACCATGCTGAACTGCTCATTGTCATTAAAAACGCAAATTGTCGAAGGCTGTTTTGATGATTATAAAGAACTGGCAAAATACCATTATCGCAATTTAAAAACCGGGCCATTCACAAATATATTCGCATTAAAACCGAAGCAGGATTCGTTTCTCGATGCAAAAACCATCGGCGTAATCGTGTATTCACTGCCAAATCCAGGTCTTGAACTTCGCAATATAGCGACAGGAAATTTCTTTGTCGGATTAGACAGAAAGACACAAATTTCTCTTTTGAATAAAACTGTCCGCCGAATCAGCAGACTTATAATTGAACCTCGCTTTCGCGGGCTTGGGCTTGCCTGCCATCTCATACGCCAGACCCTGCCTCTTGTGAATGTCCCTATCATCGAAGCTTCAGGTATTATGGGAGCTGTTAATCCTTTTTTCGAGAGAGCAGGAATGACGGCTTACTCATCGCCGCCGAAAACAAGCTGTGTCCGTATGATAGAAGCCTTAAACTCAGTCGGAATTGATGAATCGCTGTTCATCGACCCCGTTAGAGTACATCATAAAATTGAGATGCTGACAATTAAGAAACATAAGTTTATCGAAAAAGAATTCAGTATTTTCCTGAAAAGTTTCGGCAATAAACGCTATGTCAGTTCGTCGCCTGAACGAACTCAATTCGTCTTGAGCAGACTGACAGAGCGGCCAATGTATTATATCTGGTTCAATCAGTCATTAGTCGCTGGTCGTTAGTGAATAGTGAAGACTGGCAACTAAATACTAATGACAAAACTTTTATACACCCCACGGGGACGGAGTCTATCCACAGCAGGAGAAAATCATGGAAAACAAAACAAAAACGCAGCTTGAAAAACAAAATGAAATCACAAAAGTACCAATCGAAATACTGATTGACAATCCGAACAGTCCCAGCCGCATGAGCAAAACAACTTTCGCAAAACTCGTTCGCAACATAGAACGCACAGGCTTATATGAACCAATCATAGTCAGGAAAAGTAATACGCAATACGAAATAATCAACGGCCATAATCGCGTAAAAGCACTCAGGCAGCTTGCCTATACAACTGTTGATGTTTGCATCTGGGATGTCGATGACAATCAAGTCGATATTTTTCTCGCAACTCTCAATCGTCTTTCCGGCACATCTATTCTCGAAAAGAAGCTCGCTCTTATAAATCGGCTCAGCGAAAATTTGGATGCGAAAAAACTCGCTCAACTGCTTCCCCTCACAGCGGGCCAAATCGAGCGTTATCGCAGCTTAAAACTTCCATGCAAGCCTGCCAGACAAGACAGGGACAATTTCGCCGAGCCGCTGGTCTTTTTCATTAATAAAAAACAAAAGCAAACTATCGAGCAGGCATTCAGCATGTTGCAGAAAGCAGATTCAAAGTTAAATGCACGCAAAACAAAATCGGAAGCAATCACCATGCTCGCAGAATCCTTTATAAAAGTAGGGTGCGATGAATCGCACCATTAATGAGACAAAAAACTCGATAAATGTGATTGACAAACAATGTTTTGAATGGTTCAATTGAAAAGTGAGAAAATTAAAGGGCTAATTTTATGGCAGACAAAGCAAACAGGCTGAAAATCATAATCGGGATCGGAGCTTTGCTATTGATAATTGCTGGTTTGCTTGTATCATTTTTGAAGTGGGAACCTAAACCAGATCCGACCAGTGAGAAAATTATCCGTGAAATTGCCGGAAAGCAGTTGAATAAAGACCCTAACAGTTTGACTGATGAAGATTTCGCACAAATAACAAATATTTCAATCAATAGCAAAAAGTTTTCAGATATCAAACTGCTTGAGAAATTAACTAACCTGGAAAGGTTGGAACTTTTTGATATTCATTATCCTATGGGTGCTATACCGAAATGGATGTCTTTTTTAGCAAAACACGGTCTTCTCAATCTCGAGAAAAGATTCGCGATAGATTTAAGTCCTCTTACGAATCTTGATAATCTACAATCTCTTAACATTTCGAGCACACAGGTCGCTGATATCACACCTCTTGCGAATTTGAAAAAGCTGAATATATTAAACCTTGGGGATACTCAGGTTAGCGACATCAAGCCGCTTGCGAATCTGAAAAACCTGCAAGAATTAAACCTTGGAAATACTCAGGTCAGTGACATAAGCGTGTTAGCGAAATTAACAAACCTGCGAATTCTTTACATTATGGGCACGAAGGTCAGGGACATAAGCGTGTTAACGAATCTTACAAAACTTCAATTACTTGAGATTTCGAAAACTGACATCAGCGACATTAAGCCTTTAGCGAATTTGAAAAACCTCAAAACCCTTGCACTTTTTGGTACGAATGTCAGCGATGAGCAGGAAGCAGAACTGAAAAAAGCTCTGCCATATTTGAGAATCATGCATTAGGAACTTATACTGATAATTACAGAAAAAGGGACAATTTGCTTATGAAACAAAATTCAAAAGATAAACTCATACTGGTTGTATTGATATTTCTTGTTTCCTTACCTTTAATGCCTTTATTAATACAAGAAATAGTTCAACCACCATTACGAGGATTCGGAATTGAAGTTAAGATTACTGCTTTATTACATAAAACACACACAGCAATTCTTGAATACTTTGAAAAAAATGGTAAATATCCACCAGCAGAAAACTGGCAGGATTTATTATTACCATATTTCGATAATGAAAAAGATGTATTCACATTACCATCAAAGTCTCGGACAAAAAATACAATCGCACTGAATCCAAACGCAAAACCAGATTCTCCCAAAGATGTTGTTTTACTATTTGAAAGCACAGGCGGCTGGAACGCTCACGGCCAGGCAGAATCGCTCGCTCCAACAAGTAATGGAAAGCCGGGGTGCTTTGTCGTATTCAATGACGGCCAAATCAAATTCATTAAACCCGAACAAACAAAAGACCTCAACTGGGGTATTAACTAAACAAATCCAAAGCTTACTTTGTCGATAACCGCGAACTGCAAAACAGGTCTCGCGATAACATAAAAAGAAATGGTGCGTTATAATGCACCATTAATAAACTTCAAACACTTTCAACTTTAAACATTTTGAATAACTCATTCACCGCCTGCTGTTTTGTTTAAAACTCGAAATAACCATGAAATATTCACAGAGACCTATGAAAAAGAGAAATAAAATCAGGTACGTTTTCCTCGATTACGATAAGTTTCTTTACGACTGCGAATTCATATATATGAAACCAATCGAGCGGGGAATTTACTGCACGTTAATTCTTTTCCTATATTCCAAAGGCGGCTATCTCGAATTAAATGAAAAAGTGTATCGGATGTGCAACTCCACCAGGAAACAATTCGAGCACGCATGGAAGACAATTGGAACCAAATTCAAACACAAGCGTAACAAAATTTACCACGAAAAGGTCTTGAAAGAATTGGAGATAGCACGCAGCCGCTCACAAATGCTTACTGACAAAGGGCTTAAAGGTGCAAATGCACGATGGAATAAGGATGGTCAGGCATTGCCTGAGCAATGCACAGACGATGCGAACGAGAACGAGAAGCGAAGCGAATTGAACGAGAACGAGAACATGAAAAGAAAGAACGAGAAGCGAAGCGAATTGAACAAGAATCAAAACGAAAATCCATCGCTCATGACTCGGAAGCCGGGTATCGAGCCTGCGAACTGCCAGTCACGAGTCTCAAGTTCCGAAAAGCTCGATTCGACTTCGATTAATTCAGCTTTTTCCCTTTCGAATTCGGTTCGAGATAATGAAAACGATCCATCTGTGAAAAAAATCAGAATTTATTCTCGGGGTCTTAAATTCAGTGAGTTTCTCAATAAGTCATTAATAGCCAAAACACGCTCTGACAGAACTGCATTTAATAATATTTGCAAATACATCAACGACTCCTGCCTGAGCGACTATTTTTCTTCGGATATTTACGACAAAGCTGAAAGACTCGTTACAGAAGCGAAAAAAGGAAATAATCCCAACGCACTTTTCATGTCACTGGCCAGAAAAGAGCTGGGGTATAAAAAACAACCTATGGAAGAAAAAAAGAAAGACATCGTAACGGAGACTATTGAAAATTTCGGAAAATGTTCATAATTACATATTATAGTCCTATATTAACTTGCACAAAGTAAATTCTTATGCTATACTGAAAAAACAAATGAGGTATAGCTGCATTGATTGACGGGCGAAAAAATTGGAAAATCGGGATTTTTTGAAAGGAAAACGGGATGCGGGAAATCAATATGAAAATCATGGTTGTATTTATAATCATTACTATTCTCTCATATTGCAGCTCAAAAATCTATGCAGAAAACACAAGTATAGAGCCAGGGTATGTAATATTTACAGTAGCAGAGATCAATAACCTTTCACTTAAACTGCCGGACTTTATAGCCCATAAAGAATCACTCGGATTTAATGTCCGGATTGTGACAGAAGATGACTACGGCGGCGGAGTGGAAGACACCGCTGCATTCAATATAAGAGAATGGCTGAAAAGTCATTATGAAAGCGATAATATCAAATATGTATTGCTGATTGGAGATACCCGCCTGGAAAACAACGAAATTCCAATGAAGCTTTTCTGTCCTTTCGGGAAAAAATATTCCGGAATTCTCTCGGACATTTACTATGCCGCTCTGACTTTTGACTGGGATTTAGACGGAGATGGTTATTGCGGTGAACTAGATGATTTTGAACGTAGTTATCGCAGCGGCAAGAATCCGAACTGGGAGGTAATTGTTGGCAGAATACCCTGCTATAAAGGAGGCTACGGCAACAATCCTTACGATGATTCGATACCTGACCTGGATAATATACTTCAAAAAACAATTGATTATGAGCGTCAAACTATAGACGCTAACTCCATCGACTGGCGAAAGAACGCCCTGCTTGCCATGAGCTATAGCGTAAAAGATATTCCGGACGCAGAATTAATCAAGACAGATATTTTCGATGAATCAGCCTGGAATGTGCATCGTGTGTACACGGAAGAATGCATATCTCGTTTTCCGCAATATCATCCTGAAACATATGGAAGCTCAATCGAAACTGTTTGCCGGGTCTGGGATTCAAACACATACGGGCTTGTATTATGGGCAAGTGAAAAGAATCCCGATGTAAATAATATATATATAAAAGAGCCTAACCTGCCATGTGAATATTTTCCGAGTTTCATGTTCCAGCCTGCATATTCGCCGGCGGATTCAGACAATCCCGAAAATCTTACCTATACAATGCTGAAAAAAATAAATGCCGGAGCTGTATGTTCAGCAGCAGTAAATATTAATCTAAATGTAAGCGATATGGATTTAGCTTACCAATATATCTTAAGAGTTACTTCATGTATGACTGCAGGTGAAGCATTGTTAAGTGCAAAAGAAAAACTCTTCAGTCCCGGGACACCACATCTCTATCAATTATTTGCATTTAATTTTTATGGCGACCCTTCATTGAAACTGCTTTTGCCGGAAGAAAAAATAATAATATATGCGGATTTAAACGCTTCAGGTAAAAATGATGGAACGAGCTGGGAGGATGCCTTTAATTCTTTGCAGGACGCATTACATAAAGCAATGAAAGGAGACGAGATTCGTATCGCACAGGGAACTTATACACCCTGTCCAAACTCATCAATACCTTCGGATATTAGTAATCAAAAATCCTCATTCTATATAAAGAATGATATAGTTGTAAAAGGCGGTTATGCGGGAGTAACACATATAGACCCGAATGAACGCAATCCTGAATTATACCAGACTATATTAAGCGGCGAAATCGGAAATATGGATACTCTCGAAGATAACTGTTATCATGTTGTTACAGTTAGAGACCTGGTTTTTGAGATATCAACTATCGACGGCCTCATAATCAGCGGAGGATACGCACATGGAACTGATACCTACGAAACAGAGGGCGGCGGATTGTTTATAGATGGAGGATTATTAAAAATTAATAACTGTATATTTGAGAATAATTCTGCTGATTATGGAGGTGCCATTTACGCCAGAGATGGATGCCTGAGTATTGATAATTCATTATTTAGATATAACTGCGCTTCACGTAATACCGGAGCAATCAGCAGTGCTTCACAAAGCTTATTGGAAATAGTAAATTCTTCGTTCTATCAGAACACGGCAGAATTCTGGACTTCAACGATAAGCAGCTCTTCAAATAAAACAAATATTATTAACTGTACCTTTAGCAATAACACGGCTATGTTTTCGGATGCACGCGTAATTAGCAATTCTGGCGACAGCTTTTTATTAAAAAATAGTATTTTATATGGAAATTTTCCGGATATGCTGAATATTGGTGACGACCCCAATTTGTACGATGTCAGGTACTGTGATATAAAAGGCGGCTGGGTTGGCATGGGAAATATTGATATCGATCCGCTGTTTGCCGACCCGGACAATGATGACTATCATCTGAAATCACAGGAAGGACGCTGGGAATCCCTGTCTCAAACATGGGTGCAGGACAGCGTTACAAGTCCCTGCATAGATGCTGGTGATCCGAACGATGCTGTCGGCAATGAAAACGCTCCGAACGGCAGCATAATAAATATGGGAGCTTACGGCGGCAAAGACAAGGCAAGCAAAACATACATCACGCCATTATGACAATCCTTAGATATATTTGATAACAGCAGCTTGACAGAAGATGCAGATTATTGATAATAGTCGCAAGAAATATATTTTAAATATGAGAAGGGATTATTTTGAGTAATCTGTCAATTTTTCAAGGAGAAAATCATGCTGCATCAGAATGTAAAAGAGAAATCACAGACTAACCGCCGCAATATTATGCTTGCCGTAACAATACTTCTTCAATTTCCGGTTATTTTACTATTGATGAATTTTAATTGTGAAATTGCTTCCGGTGCCGCCTCAGAAAATCCCGGCGTTGTCGTTCTTATGGTCGATACCGACAGGGTCATGGGAAAAATTGACAAAGGCATTTACGGTCAATTCCTCGAACACATAAATCATTCTGTTATAGATGGTCTGTTTTCAGAACAGATTCGCGGTCAGGGATTCGAAGGAAGAGATTTTCAGACGCACTGGGAATCATTTGCAAATAACGGCGATGTGCGGATTGAGAATGTGAATTTTGAAAATGGTGAAAAAAGCCTGAGACTAAACGTTAATAACGGTACAGCAGGTGTGCGTCAGGGACGCATTTATCTGCAGGATGGTTTTACTTATGGCGGCTCAGTCTGGCTCAAGCCGGAGCAAGGCTCACCAAATGTAACTTTTAAGGCAAAACTCGCGGACGGTAATGTAATTGCAGAAATACCTCTCAAGACAAACAGCTCTCAATGGCAGGAAGTCAGTTATTCTTTTTCATGCACAAAGACGGATACGCAGGCTTCGATTGAAATTACAGCGACCGGCAGCGGAACTGTTCTACTCGATTTTATTTCGATGATGCGTGCGGATGTTCGCAGGAACGGCATGCTGCGCCCCGACCTGCTCAAGGCACTCCGTGACTTAAAGCCGTCCTTTATTCGCTGGCCCGGAGGTTCTTTTGCTTCGACTTATTTATGGAAAGACGGAATCGGCGCGAAGGTCTCACGAAAATATCATCCTAATGTCATGTGGGGAGGTTATGCTGATTATTATGGTTTCGGCACTGATGAATTTCTCGAGCTTTGCAGGCAATTGGATTCAGAGCCTCTGATTGTGTTAGCCGCACCAAACACCGAACCGAATGCAGTTCAGTACGCTATGGATTGGGTGCACTATCTCAATGACCCGCCAACGACTGAACTGGGAAAATTGCGTGCTGCTAACGGCCATCGTGAACCTTATAACGTCAAGTATATCCAGATTGACAACGAACCCATGAATAATGGATTTACTCCTGAAACGTACGCAGAAATAGTCAATGTGTACGGCAGCAGAATTCGCAAAATCGCTCCCGATGTCAAAATTGTCGCATGCGGGCAGAAGCGTTCCAACGATATGCAATGGAGCCAGAAATTAATTGATATCGCAGGTGACAACTTCGATATTCTTGGATGTCACAACTACGAATATGAGAATGAAAATTTTCAGACTGGAGTAATGAGAATTCAGGATTATCTTTTGAAATTGCGTGATTATGTTCGCATCTCGAAACATCCGGAGATTAAAATAGCCGTGCTGGAGTGGAGTCTCTGCCGCACTTATGACTGGCGTTCCGGCCTGCACAGCGCGGGAAGCTTAATCGTTTATGAAAAATTAAGCCCTGAACTGGAAATGACCTGTCCGGCGTTACTGATGAGAAATACAACTGATAATCCGGAGTGGAGAGCGTTCATCTACCATGACCATGTTTCATGGTTTCCAGGCTCTGGTTATGTCGTCGAGAAACTGTTTCGTGAGCACTATGCTGAAAAGTATTTAGCTTCTTCCACAGGGACATTCAGGGACATCAGGAATCGTAATACATTTTTTGATGATATCTCGCAAATGAAACCTGAAGACTGGAAACCCGGCACTGTTGATGCAATTGCAACAGGCAGTGATGATGTCAGGCGTATCGTCATTAAAGCGGTGAACTACGAAGGTAGCCGAAATACCCTGCTTGTACGATTGCAGGGAAAAAATATGCCTCAAAATGCCAAAGTGACAATTTACAGCCTGACCGCAGGACTTATGGATGCTCCATCTCTTGAAAATCCGAACAAAATAATACCAGCAGTCAATACGATACCATACTCACGAAATTTAACGGTAGTATTAGAACCCTATACCGTCGTCGTTATCGAGATAGCGGCTGAATAATACGCGCAACTGCGTTCTGTTATAAACTTTGTTATAATAATTACTCAACATAATTTGTCATCCCATTCGGCATGCTCTGAGTGACACGAAGGATCTGGGCAACGCATATATTTCATGCAGCGATTGTAAATACTCGTTCGATAGCCAGATGCTTCACGTTGTTCAGCATGACAAACTAGGAATGGTTCCACTGTAAAAGACTCTGTCATCCTGAGTGATAACGAAGGATCTGGGCAGCGAATATATTTCATGCAATATATGTCTAACTTCAATTTCTCATAATCCTTTAAACCTAAATAAATGGAGGTACAGTCATGTCTAAAAATGTTCAACTTACAAAAAAGCAGTTTTCAGTAATCGATGATATATTTGAAAGCGAACTCAAAGAGAGCGAGATTTTACGTAAACATAAGGTAAGCAGAGCGACATATAATAAATGGCTTGATAATGAATATTTCACCAGAGAGTTCAGCACTCGCATCGCTTCTGAACAGAGACGCAATACCATTCATATCACACAAAACGTTTCGAAGGCCGTCGGCCACCTGGAAAACATAGCCCAAAAACAGGATGGTGAGACCTCGAGAAAAGCGTGCCTTGATATTATTGAAATAGAGAAACAGGAAAGCGACAAACAGCGGCCGTCACAAATGGAATATAGACCTGCCGAAAGCACAGCCTGCCTTTCCAACGAAGCGGCAGGCAGAATCTTAGCCGCCCTTGCAGAAGAAAAATAACATTATTCCTGTTTCTGTCATTGCGAGCGATTCGCAGAATCGCGCAGCAATCTATAATCGCACGTTCTGAGATTGCTTCGTCGTTTCTCTCCTCGCAAAGACAAGGAAAAAACGCTTATGACAATAAAAATATAGAAATTCCGCTCTTTTCCTTTATCGAGACTCATGGTAAAATATAGCCATGAGATTGAAAAGGAGTCTGTATGATTAATAACGAGATGGAGCATGAGAAGATTATGGAAGAATCATTTATACAAAAACATAAACGCTTAATAACCATTATATCAATATTGATTATTGCTATTGCGACTATTAACATAGCTTTTATTATTAAGACTGAGATACAGCGCATGATAAATGCAAAAAAATGTCGCCTGTATGACGCTTTACAAAATCTTCATATTAAACCAGTTGATTTTTTCGAAGATAACTATACCAAAGTCACTTATATATCATGCCGCTATGAGTCATCATTTTCCGATCTCGATATACTCAGGAAATTCACGAATTTACAGACCTTAAAATTAGATCACATTCGAGTTAGAGAAAAATACATACCAAAATGGAAGATTGTTCTGGCTAAATTTGGTATTATAAAAATTGACAAAAGTCGATTATTAGACCTTGGTCCGATTGGAGATCTAAAGAAACTTCAAACTCTCAGTCTCGTCGGCATTTCTTTTCGAAATGCAGAAATTCTTAAAAACCTCACTAATCTGAAAGAACTTAATCTCTTCAGAACAAATATATCTGACCTCGAACCGTTAAAGGCTCTCACAAATTTGCAAACGTTGGACATAAAAGATTGCAAAAATATCACCGATGAACAGGTTGAAGATTTGCAGAAAGCCCTACCAAACCTTAAGATAATTAGATAAATATGAACGAAACATTAAAAAAGAAACTGTATCATCGAAAATACATAATTGCGGCTACTGTTTTCCTATTGATAAGTGGTGCTTTATTTGTTTCGTTTTTGAAGTGGGAACCGAAGCCAGACCCGGCCAGCGACAAAATAATCCGCGAAGCAGCCGCAGAACAGCTTGGCAAAGATCCGAACGAGCTGACCGACGAAGATTTTGCGAGAATTGAAGTACTCAATCTTAGTAACAGCAAAATTATTAATATCAGTTTGCTTGATAAATTTGTCAATCTGCGGGAACTGAATATACCTTTCAATTTTCCTTTTATCAAAAAAATACCAGAATGGAAAAAATTTCTGGCAAAATATGGTGTCATCGATATTCCAACATTACAATCCAGACAAATCATAAGTGGTCACGGTTCCGGAGATGAAGAGATTTGTTTAATGGATTTGAGTCCGCTCAAAAAGCTTCATAATCTGCAAAAGATTGAATTATTGCTTATACAATTAGACAATGTCAAGCCGCTGGCAGGACTGACAAACCTGAAAAGGCTTGGGCTTGAATATACCGGAATTTCCGACATTGAGCCGCTAAAAGGACTTAAGAACCTCGAAACTCTTAATCTTGATTATAACCCGATAACCGACCTTAAACCGTTAAAGAACCTAACGCAACTGAAATCGTTATATATCAGGCATTGTGACAAAATAACGAAAGAGCAGGTGGAAGATTTGCAAAAGGCTCTGCCGAATTTGAAAATCTTATATGGACCGGGACAGTTTGAACAGGTACTTACAACAGGACCTCCGGAATGAGACGCAGCAATCTCAGAACGTGCTTTTTTATTGCTCTCAATAGTATAAAAACCACCTTTTTTTCACTGATGCCAATTTGTTATGAAAATATCAAATATCACTGGGGTATAGTATCATCAGCTTTCGGAAACGCAGCGAAGGTTGTTTGGGTACTCATTCCGTTGTTCGAGTTAGTACTTTTGACTATATCAAAATAATACCTATCGTCGAAAATATAATGAGAAACATAAATATCAGTATGGTTTCCTGGTTCTGCTGTTGTTTCGTCATTTTTTAAAAGATATGCTGTTTTTCCGTCCGGAGAAAAACAGCCAAGCCCAAATTTCTCAGGCCAATAATTCAATAATTGAGGTGTTCCGAAATAGCTGTTTATGCTCGGCCGCTTACTCATATAATTATGAGACGCACCATCATCATTTCTGGCAAAGTACAGAGTCAGACCATCGAGACTAAGATACACTGCCTTTTCATTTGAGGTGTTAAGCTCGCTTATTTCCCTTATATTCGTGAAAGGTAAATAGCGGTCGCTCCGAGTTGCCTGGCACAGCAAACTATCAGACTTATTTAGGTACACATTAAACACAATTGTAAGTTCATCACTTGAAAGTTTGGGATTATCTACATTACCAAGGTTATTAATTTCTGTTAAATTCTGCGGCTCTTCCCATGGTGATGAAACCGATTCTCTTTTACTTACTTTTATTCTCCTGATGGCTCCTGGCTCCGTTCTCAGAAAATACATTCGCAGGTTATCCGGCGATACCCATGCACTGCGGACATGACCACCGGTATAGGTCAACTCATCAATTTGTGTCACGCCAGGAAAATAATCTATCTGTGTGGTACGAGTCGCCATGTACAACTGAGCATAGTGACCCGCGGGAGTCTCCCAGCGAGAAAAATACAATGTCATTCCGTCACTTGAAAGAAACGTCCAGCCCTCACCAAATTCGGTGTTTATTTCACTTAAGGGTACAGGCTCTGTCCAATCAGAAAAAGCAAGGGAGCTTATGACAAGAATAAGCACTGCGGAAAAAATAACTGTATTATTTTGGAATCTCATTGTTTTCTTACCTCCATTCTTAAATATCCTCTTTTCGAAACATAATATACAATAAAAAATAACAACTTCTAATTACAAATAAGCGTTTTAATGAACTGGAATTTCTTTTATAAATTTGTATATTTTCTGCATAGTTTTACCGCTGAACAATATTTCCAACAAATTATCATATTCTTTCCTGAAATACAATATAGTTTTTTTTATTTTAAAAGAATTTGAACTTTTCTTCGCCGCTGTTATGCTCGAAAATTTTATTTTTTCTTTTTCTTTTTTGTGGCTTGTGATAAAATAACTCCAAGAGATTTCACAGGAAATTTATTTATGACTGCAGATGAGATAAAGAAAGATGAAAACAGGAAACCATCACGCCTGAGATACATAATCGCGGCTGCTGTTATTCTGTTCCTGATACTCATGGCTTTGGATTATATATTTCTTACACGCGGGCAGAAATCCGATAATCCTTCTTTGGTTTATTACTGGCCTATTGATGAGGGACAGGGAAATATTATTAATGACATCATCTCAGGAAAAAACGGCAGTATTTATGGAGCGACGTGGACAGCCGGAATCACAGGCCAGGCTCTGAGTTTCGATGGAGCAGATGACTACGCGTCACTGCCAGCAAATAATCCTAAATGGCTGCCAAAAAATAATTTCACTGTTTCTATTTGGGTGTACTTTGAAAGAGACTCCAATTATCCAGCCAATGAAATGATTCTTGATCTTAATTATTCAAACAGTGATTATTCCACCAAAGAGATTGGCTGCAATATTATCTTTCATGCATTATCCATCCCGAGAAAGCTCACTTTCCAAATGCATACAATTTCAACTACAGATGAAGACCTCGCATCAGATTTAACTATCATCCCTGACCAGTGGTATCATATCACAATAGTAAGAAATGACATTCATCAGTCTTTATTTGTCAATGGCAAACTAAGTGCCAGAAGATTCTGTTCGCCAGAGCCGGTGAAATTTTATGATGTTCAGCATGGCTATGATGATGACAAAGTAAATGTTGGAAGATTCACAACCACACTTGGCTCGCCTCGTTATTATTTTAAGGGCAAAATTGATGAAATAAGCATTTTCGATGGTGCAATGTCTGCCAGCCGCATAAAAAAAATATATAACAATTATTTAAACAGAATTCCTAATCCTCTCATGGCTGATCCCAATAATAGCGATTCCAGTTTGACAATAATACGCGAATAAGATTGGCAAATGAATAATACAACATCTTAAAGTTTATTGCAGATTTTTTATAAACCTAATCTTTATTATCCTCTGCCGCTTTTATGCTCGAAAATTTTATTTCTTTTTCTTTTTTGTGACTTGTGGTAACATTTATCCATGAGATTGAACAGGGAACATATATGAATAACAACGAGACGTTACAAAAAGAAATCAGAAAGTCATCTCGATTGAGATATATTATCGCGGCTGTTGTTATTCCTTTACTATTAATCACAGCTCTGGTTTTTATGATGAATTCATATGACCAGTCATCAGACCCAGTAAGCGAGAAAATAATCCGCGGGGTAGCCGCCGCACTGCTTAGCAAAGACGCGAATGATTTGAATAACGAGGATTTCCAGACAATCACTGCTCTTCATCTTAATAATAAAAGGCTGTCAGATATAAAACTTCTTGGGGCATTCACGAATCTTCAGGTATTAGACCTTTCCGGTATCAATTTTCCAAAAAGGAATAAACCAAAATGGAAAGTTTTTTTAGAGAAATGGGGAATCTTCAACTTTTTGGAAAAAGCTGAATACGATTTAAGTCCGCTTAAAAAGCTTTCCAAGCTTCAAATACTTATTTTAAGCCAAACTCCAGTCAAAAATATCGAACCTCTTGCAAACCTCACCAACCTGAGAGTGCTTAAAATCAATGGAACTCAGGTTGATGACCTTGAACCACTGATGAGATTGAACAACTTGCAGGAACTTCATATTTTGGGTATCAAAAAATCTGATATTGATAAGCAGGACCAACTTAATTCAAGTATTCAAGGTATTGTGACAATTTATGATAAATTTTCAGACGAGCAGTTACAGAATTTAAAAAAGGCTCTGCCGAATTTGAAAATCATTGATTCCGGCGTTATTTTTTTAATATAAACAGATTTCAAAATTGAACTTTTCTTTGCCGATGTTATAATGAAAAAAATAATTATTTATTTAATCTCTGTGAACTCTGTGCCTTCTGAGGCTTAAAAAACATGGAAATATTAGGAGATGAAAATGAAAAAAATCGAGTGGGACAAAAGCCTGGCAACTGGTATCAAATCAATCGATTATGAGCATAAAATGCTTATCGAACGCCTTAATGCAGTTATAGAATCAATCGATAAAAACCAGGGCGAGGGCACTATCGCTAAAACGCTCGATTTCATGCTGGATTACACGAATTTTCATTTCTCCAATGAAGAAAAATTCATCTCCAGTCACGGCTACCCCGGTCTTGAGTATCAACAGCAGCAGCACAGGGAATTCAAAGACTCTCTCAATAAGATTATCCTCGACTTCCAGCAGGATGGAGCCGGTAAGGACATCGCATTACAAATAAAAGATTTCCTGTTTATCTGGCTCAAGAAACACATTATGGAAGTTGACCACGAGTTGGCACAATACGTAAAAGAATAAATTTTAAAACAAAGTGAGCTAAAGTGTTCTAAAGTGACTAAAGTGTTCTAAAGTGAACTAAAGTGTAAAAATATAATTCAATAACTAACTTTAGACATTTTAGACACTTATAACTTTAGACACTTCTTTTATTTTCCCTTTGACAAGCCCCCTGCTTTTATTTATCATCTTTCCAATAGAGATAGCATTTGAAAAACTATCTGAGATATGAAAAATTTGATAGGGAGATTTAGAATGAAAATGAGATATTTAATATCATTTATCATCGTTCATTTTCTATTTATTACAGCTTCATGCAGCCAAAATAATCCAGACACACAGCCAAAATCCTCTCTCCAGCGAGAGCAGGAGGAAATAGAAGCAAGATGGAAACGCTCGCAGCGGCCGGAAGCAAAAGCAGAACGCGAGATGCTTGATAATCTAAAAGAAGCGATGGATGAATACTATAAAAGCAAAGACGAAACTTCCCGTAAAAAATATGAATCTCTTTATAAACAAGCTCTAAAACAGCCTAAACCAAGTGCTGCGATTTACAGCGCATGTGCAACAGCAGCAAATCTGCTCGATCAGCCTAAGCAGGCCATAAAACTTTTGAAAAAGGCAATCGCTGAGTATCCTGATGAACGTGTCTGGGGACCGGTAATCCCTCTCAAGGTATCAGGGTATTATAGAATCGGCTCAATAGCTTCCCGAATGAATGATCCTGAAGAAGCAACCGAAGCATATGAAACTGTAATCCGAAACTGCAAAAAAATCGAATCAACACAACTTTACCAAATATTTTCTTTAATGCATCTGGTTGATATTGCATCCAACCAGCTTAAAGACAAAAAACTTGCTGTAAAAAGATTAAAAACACTGCAAGAAATAATAAGATCAGTAGATAAAACAAAACAACAATCTGATACGCAGGATGATTTAACATTTATTAGAGACTGGATATCATATGAGCAGGAACTGCTTGATAAGGGAAAAGCAAAGATTCCACAAAAATCAGACTTGAGCAAAGAAGTCGAAGCATTACCTTACATGCTTGCCATATTACATGCGAACCTGAGCCAGCCGGGTACTCCAGAATTGGAACTAAATGCAAAGTCTGACAGGTATTCGATTGATAGTATTCTCAACAAATTCGCAATGGCCTTTCTATATATGCATGACATATCTTACAAACGACAGTTAGGTGACAATCCGCCGAAAGTCGAAAAATATCTCCAGGATATTATAAAGACAGATTCTTTCTTCAAACCTTATGCTGAAGCAGTTTTAGACCTTTTGCAGGAACAGAAGGCAGAATACCAAAAATAGAGAATACATCTGATCATAAATCATCAAAATAATATTTTCAGTTTTTCAAATAGATTTTAAATTCAATTAAAAACACTAATGAGGAAAAATATGTCAGAGACAATTCAGTTACAGTCACAGTCTATCGAAAAAGTATCGAGTATTTATTCAGCACTTCGACACAAGAAACCTATCACCAAAAAAGATTTGAAAAACTATATCAAGGTTTTTCTGGGATTAAATATCCCGGATAAGAAAATCTGCCTGGAACACAGCAGCCCGATGGATTATCTATGGCACGCGTTTCGCGGCTCGGAAGCGGTGGCATGGGCTTCCAGCCCATGCAAGCATAGCCAGGATGGCCATGCCACAAATTCCGATTGCATCGTATGGGCGAATCGTGCGGGCGGAAAAACTGAACTTGCGGCGATTGCAACTTTGCTTGATTGCATTTTCAAGCCTCAATGCCAGGTACGAATCCTTGCAGGTTCATGCGAGCAGGCGTCGAAGATGTATGATTATATACTCGATTTTCTTTATCGGGGCTACGAAAATTATCTCGACGGAACACCCACTAAAACAAAATGCCGCTTTAAGAACGGCTCATCTGCCGAATTACTTACGCAATCGGCAACGAGCGTTCGAGGCCAGCATATACAAAAACTTCGCTGCGACGAAGTCGAGTTGTTCGAGGAAGATGTTTACAACGCCGCAAAATTCACAACGCAAAGCAAGAACGGCATAATCGCAGGTATGGAGTTAATCAGCACAATGCACCAGCCTTACGGCCTGATGCATAAAATTGTCACTGCGGGCTTGCAGTACGGCACGCCGATTTTCAAATGGTGCATCTGGGAGACAATTGAAAACTGTATTGACCGGAACTGCTCACAATGTCCCTTATGGCAGGATTGCCGGGGCAAGGCGAAAAACGCATCCGGCTACCTGAGCATTGACGATTGCATAACGCAGATGCGGCGGGCAAGCAGAGCGGGCTGGGAGGCGGAAATGCTCTGCAAAAGACCTTCGCGGGAAAATGTCGTCTTCGATGAATTCAATCCCGCTATACATGTTAAGGCTGTCGATTTTAATCCTGATTGGCCGCTCTATCGCACACTGGATTTCGGCTTCGTCAATCCGTTTGTATGTTTGTGGATACAGGTCGATGAAGAAGGAAGAATTTTCGTTATCGATGAATACATCCGCAGCCGGGCAACGATAGATGTTCATGCTTCGGAAATAAAGAGCAAAACACCGATAAGAGAGGAAAAAATGGCATGTACTTTTTGCGACCCAGCCGGACAAGGCGTCAACGACGTAACCGGCACAAGCACAGTTCGGGAACTGCGTTCGCACGGAATTGAAGTCCGTTTCAGAAAAAGCGGGATTCTGGAAGGAATCGAGCTTATCCGAAGAGCGATAAGAGCGGGAGATGGTAAAAGCTCTATTGTTATTTCGCCAAGATGCCGCTGCCTGATAGAAGCGATGGAAAGCTATCATTATCCGCAGGCAGGCAGCAATGTTAACGAGCTTCCTCTCAAAGACGGCGTGTACGACCACCCCATCGACGCCCTGCGATACTTTTTCATCAACCACACCAAATCCGCCAAAGCCGCATCCAGACGATACTAAACCTCATTATCATCTTAAAACAGCATGTTTACTAAAACTGACCGATTTTTAGTTAAATAGTACTATAACTTCTTGTGCAGTAAGCACATATCGAAACTTGTCATCCTGAGTGAAAATAACCTTCAGCCCTGAGCGAAGTCGAATGGGGAAGGATCTGGACTGCGAATATATAATATGTATCGTTTGTAACTTCTTATTCGATAGCCAGATGCTTCACTGCGTTCAGCATGACAAAGAAGAAATCGGTCAGTTTGAGTCAGTTATTTTTCTTCTCTTAAAGCTAAAAATAGTGAAATATGGATAGTGATTACCTGTAAAACATGATGAACTTGCAGTGATATACAGTCCTACAGATTTACCATGTTTTAAAAGCCAGCGTGTGATGCAGAGTATCTTATTTCTTCATTGCTTTCTTAATTGCACCTACAATCGCCAGCAATACACCTCCGCCAACACCGCCGCTTGCAATACTACCGACAACACTTCCGATATCCATTCCGCCGCTGCCCGTGGACGCGCCCAGAAGACCAAGCAGTTGTCCACCAATCCCGCCGCCGACGATGCCGACTATGGAATTGCCAAGCGTACCAAGGGATATATTCTTAAAAAGTCCCCCTGCTGCATTTCCACCAACGGCACCGCTGATTAATTGAATGATTAAAGGCAGTAATTTATCCATACCGATTCCTTTCAAACAAAAATGGTTTTTTGATATTTCCTATCTTAACGTTTTAAAAAACGTTTTTGCATATAAAGTTCCTGAGATGTTTTGCATATTCTAAATAAATAGCCCTGTATAGTCAAGAATTCTTTCTTTAACAAATATTATACAAGTCGTATATCAGATTATGATTTGGAACTGCAGTACTTTTCCATGAATCACACAAAACCTGCCAAAACCGCCGCTCGGCGGTACTAAAATTAAAAATAAAAAATTTCTTTGATAACTAATGGAAATGCACTTAGAATATCAACACGGTATGGTAATAAAATGTTTATTACCGAAAAGAAGGAAAGTTTGTTCTGTGTTTGCAAAGGAAATCTATAAAGACAAGAAAAATCTTATTGAGTTTGGTTGTGACAACAATCTTCTTTCAGTCTGGTTTCGCAGATGAAGTGAAATTCAATAACGGAAATGTCATAACCGGCAAAATTGTACATCTTACTGACGGGAAACTGGTATTCAAATCAGATATTGCCGGAGAAATAACTATCGCATTATCGAAAATCCAGACTCTCAGCACTGATGAGCCTGTAACAGTCAATCTTAAAAACTCAACAGGTTTTACCAGAAGACTATTTAGCGCACAAGCTGGCAGCTTTTCCATCCAGGGAAATGATGGGACCATGCAGGAAATCCCACTTGTGGGTATACTCTCAATTAATCCGCCCGCCAAGACTGCCCCAAAATGGACAGGAAACCTTTCATTGGGAATTACATCCACGCACGGCAATACAAAGACAGAAAGCGTAACCGGCAGCGCTAATGCCAGTAAGCGAAGAGAAAAAGACAGGACGACACTTAGCGCCGACTATGCCAAATCTACCAAGAAAAACGATATAACCGGTGATGATGATACTATTGAAAACTGGTGGCGTGCAAGAGGGAAATATGATTACTTTTTCTCTAAAAAGATGTATGGCTATTTAGACGCCCGTTATGAAAAAGATGACGTTGCAGAATTGGACAGGCGAATCATTGTGGGCGCAGGCGGCGGCTATCAATGGGTAGAATCGGATGATATGCACTTTTCGACCGAGCTTGGTCTGGCTTATGTCAACGAAAAATATGACACAGAGAGGGACGACAGTCTTTCAGCTCAGCTTGGTTATCACTTCGATAAAAAGTTAAGAAAGAATGTTATATTTATAAACGACCTGACTTACTATCCTTCTCTCGAAAAGGTATCCGACTATTATATGACAACTACTGCGGAAATTCGCGCAAACTTCACAAGCAGCTTTTTCACTAATTTCAAGACAATATTCAATTATGATTCAACACCGGCTGAAGGCAAGCATAAAACAGATGTCAAATATTTCCTCGGACTTGGATACACTTTTTAAGACGTTAAAAAAACATAAAACAAGCGAAAAACAATTTTTTTAGAAAACAATTTAGATTTGAAAAGGAAAATTTATGAGTTTCATACAAGAGTTCAAAGCGTTTGCAATGCGTGGTAATGTCGTTGACATGGCGGTCGGTATTATTATCGGCGGCGCATTTGGAAAAATTGTCAGCTCATTAGTCGCTGATGTTATAATGCCCCCAATTGGACTGCTGTTAGGGGGAGTTGATTTTAGCGATATCAAAATAGTGTTAAAGGACGCCGTTACAGATGCCGCTGGTAAAGCTATACCTGCAGTATCGATTAACATTGGTACTTTTATTAACATGATTATTGATTTCGTGATCGTAGCCTTCGCTATCTTCGCGATGATTAAGCTGATGAATAAACTTAAAAGGAAAGAAGAAGCCGCACCAGCTGTTCCACCGCCGCCACCTGCTCAAGAGGTACTTCTTTCAGAAATTCGAGACATCTTGAAGACCAAGAAAGCATAAGACTTTTATTTTTTATTATAAGGAGATTTGAAGATGGCACAGTATAAAATCGAAGATGTTGAAGGAATTGGACCGGCTTATGGTGAAAAACTTCGCAATGCAGGTGTGAATAACACTGATCAGTTGCTGGTTGCAGGGAAAACAAAGAAGGGACGCGCTGAACTTGCCGAGAAGACCGGCATAAGTGAGTCGCTTATCCTTAAATGGGTAAATATGGTCGATCTTTATCGAATCAAAGGTGTCGGCTCAGAATTCTCTGAACTGCTGGAAGCTTCTGGAGTTGATACGGTAAAAGAATTAAAGCACCGCATCCCGGCCAACCTGGTCAAAAAAATGACAGAAGTGAAAGAAGCCAGGAAACTCACCCGCGTTGTGCCTACGGAGGCTGTGGTAAAGGATTGGATTGAACAGGCTAAGAAACTGCCGGCCGCGGTCGAATACTAACTGCTCAGAAACGCAGGGACGTAATAAACGAATCTATCCAGGTGATGATGCTATTTAGTTTTAAGATTATAGATTGCATAACGCAGATGCGTCGTATATGACCACCCTATCGACGCACTGTGTTATTTTTTTTTTATCACACCAAACCAGCCAAAACCGCATCAAGACGATACTAAACCTCATTTTTCAGCTTTATAACAGCATATTTCCTGAAATGAGCAAGTTTCCTATATAGGAAATATGATATAAATAGGAAACGAAAAAAATGAGACTAACAGGGAAAAAAGTGATTTTATAAAAGCCCCTGTGTAAATTTTAGCTTGAGGGAAAGTAGCTAACAGGGGCTCAATAAGCCGCTGAACTCCGTTTCAACAGCCTGTAATTCAGTAATATATTATAGGAAAATGCCTGCATTAAGTCTATTGTGGAAACTACGTATTTTTAAAGAAATTTTAAAATTTATTTTACTCAAATTCACCCTGCATTTTATCAATAAAAAAGAGCTGCAAGTTTAATTCTCACAGCCCTTGTTTTCAATTACGTTTCATATCAAGCTACATTGATTTAATATCCTACCAATCACAATGTACCTGATAATTCCCACTATCAATGCAACGCTCAATAAAGCTAACAGTGGTACAACTATTTACAGAAATTGTGTCAATCCCTGATCCCGGTTCACCCAAATCTTTAATCGTAATACCGAAATTCCAACCATCACGGTCAACTCCTTCAATAATCGCAGTGTTCCATGGGGCATATGGTGATTCAGCTGAAGGTCCCTCAAAATCAAGAGATGTAAACTCATTAATATGATATGTGACATTATTGGCATGATCCTGTATCGTAATATTGCCAACTACTCCTTCACCTTCACAATAGCCGACATTACCCGAAATATTATATAATGGTTTCTTGCCATCTTTAATGGTTCCGCCTCCAGTGACCCATGTTAATAGCCAGTACTTGTAAGCACACATATTCTCCCATGGACGACCCACGACATTAACAAAAATTTTATCCAAGCCGCTGTATTCACTTGTGTAAGTAAATTCTGCAAAACCATCTTCAGTATAAACAATTTCTGAAAGCCAAGGTATCCACATCCAGCCCCATTTCCTAAGTACTGTAAATCTTACCGGTACACCATCAGCTTCATCTTCTACTTCCGCTACAACAGTATGTTCTGTACCTACAGGATTAAGGTCACATTCTGGTGTCAATGAAACAATACTTTGCTCAAACGCATCTTCACCAAGAGCTTCGTTCCAGATGCGTACTTCGTCAATAATACCATCTGTAAACTTGACGTCAGAACCCCCATAACCCAAATTTGCCCCAATGATCAATGGCACATCATTCTCATAGATAGCTCCAGGTGAATAAGTTTCTCCTGCAAGAGATCCGTTAACATAAATTCGGATATATTCGCCATCAAAAGTTCCCGCAATGTGATAAGTCTGCCCTGTATTAATGGGTGCCCCTTCTGCGAAGGGAAATAATTCACCCTCATGTGAGATATAAAATCTTGGAGTTCCATCAGTTTTGATTGTCAGAAGATAGCCACGTTCATCATTACCATCAAGGTCAAGCCATTTTCCAGCTATAGTAGCTGGCTGACCAAGTGAATAAAGGTATATATAACCTTCCACAGTTATTTCATCGGTAATATCCAAGCTTGGTGAATCATCCGCCCAAACAGCGTCATCTAAGTCGTCCCCGGCATACTCAGGATAAAAATCCAGAGCCTGTCCATGATAACCGGGCACATATTCCGGATCTCCATAAATCATCCCATGGTTACCGTAGCCGCTAAAGTCAAATGTATTCCAATCGAAGTTCCACATACCAACAAGTTCGGCTTGAACCGAAGTTACCATTAATGCCATGAGGCATAATATTGCTGTCTTTTTCATTTTAATTCTCCTTAATTTTTAAGTCCTTGAAAATTCATCAATTGATTAATAACACACTCCTAAAAATTTACGCACTAATCATCTCCTTTCTAATCGCAATTTATCCCTGTATTTAAGCGATTCTAATCCTGGGAAGTATTGGTCTCCTTTTTACAATTTTGCATATCAATTATACACACCACTCATTCAAGCAAAAAAATATAAAAAACCTTCTTTAAGCCAATATTGTGCTGTAAAAATTTACAGCAACGTATCATATGAAAGTAAATATGAAAATAAGGGAAAAGCTTAAAATGTATAATCCATTTGCCTAATATATCATTAAGTTATCGATAAAACTTAGCGTGGCAGAGCCGCAACCAAAATCCTAAACTCTAAATCCTAAATACTAAACAATCTCAAATAATCAAAATTAAATGTTAATAAAATGACGTAAGTCTATATTTGAAATCATGTTATAACTTATAAATATATAAATACGCGCATAAAATACAAGAAGATTACGGATAATAGAACGACGTACAAAAGCCACTTCAGGTGAAATGAAAGATATTAAAGACATGTTACCGAGAACATGAATAATGTCAAAATAGGAAGTATTCCATGAGACACGAATATAATTTAAGTAAAACGCAAGGTGCGGTTATCTGCGCAGGTCGCGTCTTGCTTCCGGTCTCGGCGGGCTGCTTCGTTGACTGGATGGCGGAGCGGGCGGTCTGTGGTCCCGCGGAGGTAATGGCCGCCTGACGTCATATATTATATAAGGCGGCGGTACAGATATAGGAGGACGAACAACATATACCGGATATACCGGCGGTGGAGGCGGATAATTGGTTACTACTACGCCGCTGCGATAACCATGCCCGCGATGGTAATGTGCATCAACTATAACACATCCGGAAAACATTATCGCAATCAGCATAACTAAAATTATCGAAAATAAGCGTTTCATCGTAAATACTCCTTAAATCATGCCTTTATCATAGCTGTTTGTATTCACTTTTCTATAAATAAAAGGCAATTAAAGCAAAAAAAGTTACGGAAAATATGGGCGAAGAAACGATATTATGCACGATAGAAAATCGCGAATCAGCCAATTTTTTGAACAACAGAAATTCTAAAGCTGTCCTGTATGATTTTATGATCACGGAGCAACTATGCTGATATTATCAAAATACAAATCTGTTCCGATAAGATCGCCATATTCTGCGACAATCTCGAAAAGCTCTATGTTGTACCAGCTAAAAGCTCCGACGGGGTCATACCAGCCGTCATCATATGAGCCATGTTCTGTGAAGTTTTTCAGAGGAATACTAATATGATTCCAATTGCCATCCCAGACAGCAATACTATTATCAATTTTGTATCGCATGCGCCATGGGTGGTCGTTATACCAGCCTGTTTTAGTATCTACAAACCGAATGTCAAACTCTGTACTTGGGTCATTAGAGCGAACATAGAAATCAATCTTATAATTTCCTGATTTGAGGTATGAAAGGTCTTTGACAGGTACGAAACGCAAAGAAACTTTACCATACTGGTCCACACCTGTAAAATGAATGCAGAAGTTCGCATCAGCCGGGCTGTTCTCCGAATAATAATCCAGTTTATCCAGGTTCAAGCCGCTGGATTCGATAATGTTTGTCCCGACATAATCTGTATAAATATCAAAACCAGACATATCAGGCAACTTGTAATAATCCCATTGTTCAGGTGCATAAAATCCGAGCAGCTTAACCAGAGGCACATTCAAATCAGAATTGAACAACTCGTATGTATCTTTTTCGAAAAGACCAAAGTCGCCTTTATATTCCCATGTTGTCCATGAGACGCCATAGTAATCTAAAAACATTCTTACCAGAAAATACCAGATATTACGATGTGCATCTATTGCATTTTGTTTATATACACCAAACTCGCCGCAGAATACAGGAACATGCCTATAATCCTTAAAATCTGCGATGATTTGCATTGATTCGTAGATTTCCCAGGCTTGCCCATCGGAGGAATAATTGTTATATGCATCTTCTATCCATGTACCAGAGTATTGGGATGGCATTCCGGGCATTTTGGAATAAGAATGCGGAAATGGAATATTTACAACCGATTCCATCGAGGGATCTGTCCAGGTTGTTCCCTGATGAGTAAAAATGAACGGATCATAAAAATGGAATGTATAAATCAGGTTGTCATCTGTGTACGAGGGCATTGCATCAAGGTTTTTATAACTATTAAAATTAGCAGGCCCGACAATTATTGAATGAACAGAATCCACAGCACGAATTGCATCGATAACGGTCTGCTGTATATTGTTCCAGTCCTGATCTGAAATGCCGTGCGGCTCATTAAGAATTTCGTAACAAACAAGATTAGAACGATTTTTGTAATGCTGAGCCATCTGGGTCCAGACCGGCACAAGAATATCACCAATATTTGCCGGTGTAGCTACATCAGGATCAAACGAGTGATTATCAAGAATCAGGTACAGGTCAAGTTCCTCCGCCCAATCGACAACATGGTCGAGTAAAGTGAACAATAACGGATCGATTGTATAACCTGGCGAGCCGCTTGTCATGGCATGAAGATTAATAGGAAGCCGAACCACATCGCAGCCCATATATTTTATATTGACAAGGTCCTGCTTTGTATATTTTGTAAACTGAATTTGCCCTGCACTTTGACTTTGGAACCACCCTGTAACATTAACGCCGCTATTGAAGGGGGTTTCGATTGCCCATGCTGAATTTATTGCGATTAGCAATAAGAAAATTGCTCTTTTCATCTTCTTCATCCTTTATAAATATTTTTAACTTACAAGCTTAATTATACCATATAATGCATTTTTAAAGAAGAAAAAACCCGCAAAATAGTATAAGTCTTTTGATTATAAGAAGTTACGTTAGTCATCTTGTATTATAGGGCATTATATTATTAATCGGCCTTTTTAAGCTGCGATTTGAGTTAAAAAAACTGTTCATCCCCAATTTTTGCTATATATCTCTCAAGTATCTTTGCTTTTTATTGATTTTCTTTTCCAACCGAAAACAATACCACCGGCAATAGCAGTAAACGGAGCAACAGTAACCAAACCGAAACTGCCAACAAGCGTATTAAGAATCTCTGCTGCAACATAGTTAAGATTTGCTAAACTGCGAAAAGGCATAGCCTGAGAAATAAAAAGCATCAACATACACATATAACTACCGGAATATGCCAGAAGCAAAGTTGTCGTCATCGTTCCTATTACTGAGCGTCCGACACGCAAGCCAGAGCGAATGTGTTCAATTTTCTCAATATCCGGCTTTTTATGCTTTATCTCATCCATAGCCGCAGAAATATCCATAGCCATGTCCATGACCGCACCAGAAGATGACAAAAAAATCCCGGCAATAAATATTTTAGTCAGACTAAGGTTGTAAAATCCTGAATATAAAAGAGTTTCAGCAAAAGTAAGAACTGCACCATGAATTTTTAATCCTTGTGTGAAAATCTGTGCGAGGACACAGGTCAAAAGCAAACCCGAAAATGCTCCCAAAAACGCAACTGCTCCTTTTTTTGTGAGTCCTGCCACAAGAAAAATAATTGCCGCCGTCAGAATTGACACAACTGCAACTGCTAATAAAATCGGATTATAGCCCCTTAAAAACAAAGGCAACATAACTTTCCATATCATCATAGCTGAAAAAATAAAAGAAAGCAGTGCTTTCAAACCTGTCCAGCCAGCTACAAATAAAAGTAACATCGCAAACATGGCAACCAGTAAAAGCTCTAAATCAATTCTATATTTTCCTCTTGCCGCTGCCCAGAAAGGTTTGCCATCTACAACGTTGAACTCGATTAATATTTTTTCTCCCTCAACATAAATTTCATCAAGCTCCATTTTCCCTATCAGTGAATTTGTAACCCCGACTTCCTGTCCTTTATACTTTCCTGAAAGTATTTCAACCCTCACATTCTGACTGCCTGTTTTAATCAACAGGCTTTGCCTGAGACTTGAATTATCAACAGAACTGACTTTCGCTTTCGCGAGATGTGACTTATCATCAGCTATTTGCTCGAATCCGCTCGGGATAAAATACAGTATGACAGACAAAGCCGCAAATAATGCAACTAAATGAAAGTCTCTTTTCTGCCTGTACCAGATTTCCATATCCTTAAATTCCAAAAAAGAACAGGCGTTCAAATTTGACGCCTATATTTGATTGTGCTGAGCAAAGCAACGACTCGTCCTTAATAGCACTTTCAATCAATTCTTCAATTCGATTCCCATTATAGATGCCATCTTCCTGGGAATATCGGTATTATCATAAAAACCATTGAAACTTTCACAACCAATACCAATAACATGCACTTCTATCGGAGCACCAGTATGTGCATAGGATGTCCAGGCGATACCTGCTTTGTTATTAAGCATATGAGTAAGGGAGACACTTATTGGATTGTATGTCCCGTACCACAATTCATCCTGCTGCTGAAATCCGCTTACTACGAGTTTAATTTTCTTTTCCTTTGCCATGCTTTTATCATAAGCGTCTTCCAGAAGTTTTTTCTCAAAGGGATTGAGTTTGTCATATACCAGACCGAAACAGTCGTTAATATCAGTTTTAAGGTTATCGGGAATATTATCTTTAACGCCGTTCCATGTATCTGAAGAGTATTTAGACCAGACATTATCGTCAAAATATTCATAACTCATTTTCTGATTTTTCAAAACCTCAAAAGCCGTAGAATACTGGGTTGTAGCAAATCCCATCGTCATTCCGCCTGTTTCATGGTCTGCGGCAACAACAATTAATGTTTTATCAGGATGCTTTTCATAAAATTTAAGAGCAACCTCAACTGCTTTATCAAGAGCAATGGTATCACTAATGGAAGTCATAGCATCATTTGCGTGACATGCCCAGTCAATTTTACCTCCTTCAACCATCAAGAAAAAACCTTTGTCGTTATCTAACAGCCTAATGCCATTTTCTGTAAATTCAGCCAGAGACATACAGTTATCAGGTCTGTCAATTTCATAATGAAGTTCCTGCATGCTTTCCTCAGCCTTATTATACGCAATAATTCTTTCCCCCGGCTTGCAATTACTTAATTCTTCTTTTGAAGTTACAATCCTGAAACCATTATCCACAGCTATTTCATAGGAATCCTTTGTAACAGCATTTGCATCGGCTGGTGCACCTCTTCGACCTCTTATTTGCCTTGGTTTGGGCTGTTTCAACGCACCGCCCGCATAATAATCGAAATTACTATTGGCAAGCTGCAAACCAATATCATAATAGTTGTCTCTTGAAATCTGATGAGCATAAAATACAGCAGGTGTAGCATGGTCGATAGATACACTTGTGACGATACCGACCTTCATCCCTTTGTTTTTAGCCAGTTCGGCAATAGTAGTCAATCTTTTCTGCCGATTCGTACTCAAACTAACCACACCGCAGGCAGTTTTTTCACCACAGGCAAGTGCTGTACCAGCGGCAGCAGAATCTGTTATAAACCTGTCAGCGGCATATGTCGTTGCCATACCGTAAGCGGGCAAATTGCTGAATTTCAGATTTTCGGTCAATTTTGTACCTACCTTACTATCATTGTATCCTTCCGCTAGTGAAGCCAGATATGCCTCAGCCGCACGGATTTGTATAGTTGCCATTCCATCACCAATGAAATAAAACACATACTTGACTTCATTCTGTTGTGAAGCTGAATCCGAAGCATAGGAGCCTGATACAATAATAGCTGCAACTGATACACAAAATAAAACCGCTCTTAAATAATGTAAAAACAACTTCATTCTAATCTCCTTTAAGCTATAATCTTATTACAGGCATATGCATAAGTATATGCAGCCATTATAATAAAAAAATGAAAAAAAGACAATATTTTGGAATCGAGTATTGATCTCTTGTATTGTATTTTAAACAAATAAACATATTATCAAACTTTACGTTTATCAACCTTTGATAGTTCATAAAATTAACAGCCGTAACCTTGACATCACCCAAATTATCATATAAGCTAACGTTTTTATTTAATCAGGAGTATTTTTGAATGACAGACGTAACATTAATAACAGGTGACGGCATAGGGCCGGAAATCGCGGAAGCAGCACGAAGATGCATAGATGCAACCGGAGCAGGCATTAACTGGATTATGGCCGAAGCAGGCACAGAAGTAATGGAACGAACAGGCACTCCCCTGCCGGATTCTACGCTTGAATCATTAAAGAAAACCGGAATCGGCCTGAAAGCCCCGATTACTACTCCTGTTGGAACAGGCTTCAGGAGTATAAACGTGCACCTGCGTCAGACTCTCGAACTTTACGCATGTCTGCGGCCGTGCAAAAGCTATGAAGGCGTACGCAGCAGGTATTCCGACATTGACCTCGTTCTCGTGCGAGAAAATACAGAAGACCTTTACGCAGGAATAGAATTTGAAAAAGGAAAAGATGATACCACCGAACTGATAAACTGGATAAATCAGCACAGCAGGAAAAAAATTGGTCCGGATACAGGTATCAGCATAAAACCAATTTCTGTCAAAGGAACTGAACGCATAGTCCGTTTCGCGTTTGATTACGCCCGCAAAATGGGACGGAAAAAAGTCACAAGCGTCCACAAGGCGAATATTATGAAATTTTCAGACGGCCTGTGGCTCGAAGTAAGCAGGCAGGTCGCAAAAAAATATCCCGATATCGAATTCGAGGATCGTATCGTCGATAACATGTGCATGCAATTAGTCCAAAAACCTGAGCTTTATGATGTACTTGTGCTTCCAAACCTATACGGTGACATTCTCAGCGATTTATGTGCCGGCCTGGTAGGCGGACTTGGCGTAGCGCCAGGCGCAAACATCGGCGAAAAAGGCGCTATTTTCGAGGCAACTCACGGCAGCGCACCAAAATATAAAGGACAGAACAAAGTCAATCCCGC
>JAFGEF010000062.1 GCA_016931715.1 Sedimentisphaerales bacterium | reverse complement strand
TTCCCAAGCTGAAAGTCGCCGGTCCGAATCCGGTCGCCCGCTTTTTATTTTACTGTAAAGAATTGTGTCAAATCTCGGTATAAATTCCAATTGGGAATCTGAAATTCAGGGAGTGATAGATATGAGAAGAGATTTTGGAATACTATTTGAATTTTTTATCATTATATCGGTTTTAGCCGGAACAGTTCGCGCGGGAGAAACATCAGCTTTACATAAGATTGAGCTTCTCTGGCCCAATGGCGCCCCGGGCGCCAAAGGCAGCGGCGATAAGGACAAGCCCACACTGACAATTTGCCTGCCGGACAAGGAGACGGCTGTAGGTACCGCTGTAGTGGTTTGCCCCGGCGGCGGATACGGATTCGTATCGATGGATCGTGAAGGGCAGCAAATTGCTGATTGGCTGAATTCTATCGGAGTGGCCGCTTTTATTCTGAATTATCGTCATAATGGTGTTGGTTACATTCATCCGGCTCCGTTACAGGATGCTCAGAGAGCCGTCAGAATAGTCAGAAGCAGGGCACAGGAGTGGGACATAATTCCGGAGCGAATCGGGATTATGGGTTTTTCTGCGGGGGGACATCTTGCATCCAGTTTGGGCACTCATTTTCAGAACAACTACTATGATGTTAATGATGCTGTTGACAAAATCAGTTGCCGGCCTGATTTTATGATTCTTCTTTATCCGGTTATTACGCTGGATGATTCTTTTACCCATAGCGGCTCAAAACGTAATCTGCTGGGGGAAAAACCAGATCCTAAACTCGTCGAGAATCTTTCCGGCGAAAAACAGGTAACATCCCAGACACCACCTTCGTTCCTGGTTCATTCGAGCGAAGACAAGACTGTACCGGTGGAAAACAGTATCAATTTTTATCTCGCTTTGCGCAAGGCTGGTGTGCCGGCGGAAATGCACATCTACCTGAAAGGTTCGCACGGTTCCGCCATCGAGGACAGATATGGAGTTATTTCCACATGGCCTGAACGCTGCATTCAATGGATGAATGTCCTTGGGCTGCTGGATAAAAAAACGATTAAGTGATATTGTTCCTTCAGAACATAGAGGTAAATAAATGTTTTCAATACGCTCAGCGATTATATTTTATATGATTTTTATCAGCCAGGTTATTGCTGCATCGACATTCGCGGGGTCGGCAGATAATGCGGCCAGAGAATCCTTTGATATCAAAACGCTTGCAGATGACGGGGCATGGACGTGGTTTAATGATGAGCGGGTAATTGTTGACGGAAATGTTATGTATATCGGCTGCGTTGATTCTCACGGATGGTCTCGAATTTATTTGTATCGGTTGGATGCTCCTTCAGACAAATTATCACAGACGCAATATATATTGAGTTCATGGCAGAGCAGGGACGACCATAATAATCCTTCGCTATTGAAACTTGCCAACGGCAAAATTCTTGCTGCTTATGCCAAACATCATGTGGAGAAAAAATGGTATTGGCGTCTGGCAGAAAGAAACAATTCCGGTCAAAATCAGGAACTGGTATGGGGGCAGGAGCAGGTTTTTTCCACAGAGGCAAATACTACATATAGTAATTTGTTCCAGTTATCCGATGAAAAAGGACGAATCTATAACTTCATCAGGGCTGTCGGTTTTAATCCGAATATTTTGTATTCCGACGACATGGCCGGCACGTGGATGGGGCCTTTCGTATTAATTGAATCAGGAGACAATAGTACGCGTCCATATGTCAAATACGCAAGCAGCGGCAGGGACAGAATAGATATTTTATATACAGACGGTCATCCTCGTGACGTACCGAATAACAGCGTTTATCATATCTATTACAAAAACGGCAGCTTTTACAAAAGCGACGGGAAGCTTATAAAAACGTTCGAGCAGCTTAAACAAAATCCTATAGTACCTTCAGACGGCACAAAAATATACGATGGCGTATCCGTTACTGGTCGCGGATGGGTCTGGGACATGGAATATGACAGCAATGGCTCACCGATAGCTGTGTATATAAATTCTGCCGACCATGCCGAAGGAAACGATCTTCGCTATCGATACGCCAGGTGGAATTCGACAGATAAAAAATGGGATGAACGTCAGATTGCTTATGCCGGGACAAATTTATATGTACCGGAGAATCACTATGCCGGTGGTATTACAATTGATCCTGAGAATACTAATATAGTGTATATTTCCTGTGATGTAAATCCTGTCGATGGTAAGCCGAATTTAACGGGTCGTTATCAAATTTATCGAGGAATCCTGCAGAACGTTAATAATCAGTGGCAATGGACTCAATTAACATTTAATACAGACGCAGATAACATTCGCCCGATTATCCCTCAAAAGCACGGCTGTAAAATCTGCGTTATATGGCTGCAGGGACAATACAAAAAATATACAGATTTTACAACTCATATTGCGGGGATTATCGAAAAGTAACTAATAGCCTCTAACAAAATAAATTTTTAAGATACAGCATTGTCCTCCTGGTAATGTTTCGCGGGCAAGATGCCCGCGAAACGATTCTTCAGGTCATGCGCAGAATTTTACTATCGAGTCGGTTGTTCCGGCAGGTGGTCCCCGACCATGCCGAGCACTGTAATCGTAGTCAGTCCATTTTGTGCTGCGTTATTTGTGTTCATTCCGATTCCTTCTTCGATATCATTCAGAACATCCGGTCCTTCAATTCGGCGAATTGCCGTGTTTTCACGTCCTCCTCCGGGTCCGCGCATCAGCGAGTTCACCGCCTGCCGCATAAATGCCTCGTTTCCGGTTTTCTGATAGACATAAGCTGCCAATCGCCCATCTCGTGCATAAGAAGCATCTGCTCCTTCCTGTCCGGTGGTCATGTCTTTGATTAACAATTCTTTCGGGGCGTTATATAATCGGCAATATTGCAGCCATGCCTTTTGCCAGCCTTCGTGGTCGATCATCATATTCAGCTCGAAAATTACTTCCGCTCCGCCCATTATAGTCGCCAGATTATAAACACCTGCTTCATCGGACAGTTGATATAGATTTCCTGTTTTGGGATCGAAACCCATAACAAGATTTCTTCCTGTGCGCAGACCCAGGGGCATTTTACAAATACAATCCATACCGGCATAAATTTTATCACGCCATTTGGTATCTCCTGTTCGCTCCCATTCGGTCATCCAGTTTCCAGCCAGCGCAAACCAATCCGGTCCAAGCCGCAGACGAGTCGGATATTTTTTCTCTGCCTCGGCAATCGGCTGAGCAAGACGCATCGGATCAAATTCAACTAATCGTTCGTCAGCCTGAAGCATTTCTCGCATAATATCACCAGTGCGTTCATCTGTTGTCATGTAATAATAGAAGCGTCGATAGGGCGCCTGGCTGATGCGTGCCTCCTTTGCGCCGCAGCCCCAGTGGCGCACATTATGACGCGAACCCAGTCCTGCCAGGCGTCCCTGGTGATAACAATCCACTTCACCTGTATGGCGGGTCATTGCTTCTGCCATGCGGAATATATCCGCTCGGCCGGTACGCAGGAAACTGTACCAGAGCCACATATCAGTTCCCAGTTCAGAATTATCCCATGCCATACCTCCGAGGTCATAACGCCAGACATGACGTAATTGATCATAAGAATGCATCACATCGCCGTAATCCCAGAAGCCGTACCAGTTATACTGCTCCGCCGCTTTTAAATAAGTGGCTAATGTCGCATCGAGCCTTTCTTCGATCTGGCGTTTGACCGGAGTTGAGCGGTCCTCAAGTCCCCAGATTCCAAATGCCTGTACGGAATTCAAATACTTCGGGGTACAGACTAAAAGAGGCGGTTGACCGGCGATTTTTGAATATGCAGCGGTTTCTTCTTTAGATGGAACACCAACTGTCGGAAAAAGAGTTAATTCATTAGTGCGGGCTATGCCGTTGGGTGTACTAAGTCCCTCCTGGACATCTTCATAGACTTCTTCGAGTCCGTGCGCAATTGTGTCATAGTGACGCAAATCCATTGCCGGTGCATCTGGCGACCACATCCATACTCGCAGTTCTGCAGATTCACTGCTTGCACGGCGCACTTCCAATGAGGAAGGATATGATTGCCAAAAGTCTTTCAATCCTGCCGCGAGCCCGCCTGAAACATCACCTGCAAAAACCAGTCCCGAAGCCCTATGACCAGCCCCTGAAGGCAGCCAGCAGCTATCCGGATTGGTGCGTTTTTCGATTGTGAAACCGTCGGCATTAGGTTGAAGCAGTCGGAAATCATCCCAGACAGCCCATTTTTCCAGCAGGTTTTGTCCGCGACTATCAAGCTCCTCTTTATTAGGAACACGTTTGCCATTGATTTGGTCTGGATACACATCTACTCCCTGGGATTGTCTGCCTCTCACCTGGTTAGGTTGAGCTGCACTATTAAAAGGTCTTGCTATAAAACGTCCATCGCGGCCAATCAAGGGCTGGATAGGTTCAGACCACAGGCCGTTGTCTTCGCCGGAAAAACGAACATGACGATTCTGAATCTGCTCTCGCATGGGAACTGAAAATACTACTCCGAGTCCGCGAATGAAATCCTGCTTCTCATCACCATCGAAGACAATTGAGTGCACCATTCGAATCGGAGTTTGACCTGCATAAAAATACAGACGAACATAGAAAGGCAGCCACTCGCGGCTTTGGCTTTCGGACTTGTGCATCCCTTCAAGTTTTACCACTGCACGAACAGGTCCTGATTGCTCGACCGTTACTTTCTTTATGCTGCTGACGAATTTCTCAACCTGTTGAGTTTGGTACACATCTTCATTACGACCGTGCTGCAGGATGCAGACTAAATGTCCCTTTTCTGCAACAGCAAGCCCATTAATCGTTATCGAATCGATGAGAAAAGCTCCCTGTCGCGGGATGCGGCATTGAATCTGACCGGTGTTAATTTCTATTGTGTTATTATTTTCTGTGATTTGTACTGTAGAAGTTCCATCAGGGATCGTTGAACTGCCAAACGAAAGCTTGAGCGGACCTGTTATATTCGAATCAGCTACCGTAGAAAATCCGCTCCATTTCAGCGAGCCGTCGGACCAGTAAGCCAGAGGCCACGTTTGTATGGGCAAATTTCTGCCGTCCGATGATGTTAAAGTAAAACTCTGAGTTTTCTGAACAGTTCCGTGTGACCAGGGAACACCCCAGCTAATTCCGCTTGGATTCGGAGGTTCTTCGCCATCCAGCCAAACAAGAGGAACAGGTTCAATCTGTGCGCCTGATAAAAAGCTCGGAGTTGTAAAACAGGCAATACATGCTGAAATAAAGAAGTGAGAAAAATATCTCTTGTCCATTATGATGTTCTCCTAAATAATATTTTTGCATAAGTTCTGCAAAATTGAAGTTAGACATATATTGTATGAAGAAAATCGGTTTAAAAGATTTTCTTCATACAATCTGCTGCATTGCTGTA
>JAFGEF010000061.1 GCA_016931715.1 Sedimentisphaerales bacterium | reverse complement strand
GTCATATAACGAACAGCATTTACAAAAAGCTTCTTGCCTGCATTATTGAGATTCAACGCACCCCGTGCTGTTCCCGGCGTTTCTGGCAAGTCAGAACTGTTATCCTGTAAGCCTGCGGAAAACACCATCCTCTTACTTCCAGCCGGACTATAAGTTCCACCCGCATAATATGGAATTGTTTTGCTTTTTGGCCATTCTGCAATCCAGACATAATCTGTACCATCACCAATTTTTGCAATTATATTGCCGTTACCTGCTGAAGTCGTTCTAAAAAACGTCTGCGTACCGGGAATACCACTTGCATTAGAATCGTCAGGCAGCCAGCCTACAGCCGGATTTATAATTGAAATCTGGTTGTCAGGATCAAGCGAAACATTAAAAAACATGGGATGCTCAGGTAATACAGCTTCGAGTTTGGGATGCTGAGGATAGTATAGATTTGCCTCATTGTTGACGATATTCAACCATCCCCAATTATCGCTTGATAATTGAGTCACAAGTGTAGATAGTATCGAAGTTGTGACATCATTATTCCAGCTTGTCGCTTCATTGCTGCCGTTTGAAAAGTCATCACAATCAGCGTTGCGGCTAATTATAACAAGGTCTGCTGAATTAAGATATTCTAACATGCCTTCACTTAGCGGCACATCGTCTATTCCGTTGTACCAGTATCTATTTGAGTCAGAACTTAATGAGCGGACATTAATCTGATATCCTTCCGATGTTAGCCAGTCAATCCATCCCTGGTCATCTCGAATCATATTTGAATCAGTGCCAAGATACTCATTAATCCATTCGATTACTTTGCCGTCAGCTAATGATGTAAAGAAAAAACTGAGACTGATAATTATTGTAAACACCCATTTCCTGAGCATATTTGCTTTCTCCAACCCAAAGACTTTCTTTGATATGTAAGAGCCAATTGACCCAAATATTTAGTTATATCTACTTTAATGCTTTAATTTATTATACTTTTTTGTTTAAATAAATCAATCATAATTGTTTTCGTAAACTTTCGAACAATAAAATCAAGTTTGTTTAAGGAAATTTTGGAAATTGAAATGTTTAAAATCAGAAGAACAAACGCAGGTACTCAATGCTTTTGCAGGCAATCGTTTCAGGGTCCGTATCATATTTAAAGACTTCGACCGAGAGCCATTTGTTCCAGCCAATATCGTGTATAGCCTGCGCAATTGGAGTATAATCGAGATTTCCCATGCCGGGACCATAGAGATTCGGGTCATTAACATGAAAATGGCCGACATCCTCGACTTTGACTGAACGGATAATATCCGGCACAGGCGATGGTTCAGAGTACATTGCTTTTACATCGAGATGTATTTTCAACTTCGGGTGATTAATTTTTTTTACAATTTCCATACCCTGCGCAACTGTATTGATAAAATCTGTTTCGACAGGGGATAGCGGCTCGATGCAGATTGTCAAATCAAGTTCTGACGCTTTTTCCAGAACCGAGTCAAATAAATCGCAAGCCCTTTGCCGGGCATCCTTAAAGCTTTGGCCCGGCTGAAGGCTGCGCTGCTTTGGTGAGCCGAGCACTAAAACTTTTCCGCCAAGGTCACTGCATAAATCAAGGAGGTAGGACAAGTAGTCTCTCGTCCTGCCCCAGATTTTATTATCCATTGTTGTTAAGTGCAGGCCTTTGGGACCTGCGAACAGCCAGTGAAGACCTACTGTTTCGAGGCCATTGTCTTCGATTATTCGCTTCGTTTCTTTTCGCAATCCAGCAGAAATATTCTCCGCGGAATTCCCAAGAGTAAAAGGCGCAATTTCAATTCCATGATAACCTAATCCGCTGACAATCGAGCAGACTTCGGCCATTGGTTTGCCTTCGAACATCTCATTGCACAAGGCGAACTTCATTAAACTGCATCCGGCACGACATAAGGCTCGCGATAGTTGCGTTTAACATACATATTCGCCCATTCGCTGAATTCGCCTGTGAATCTTTCTGTTTTGGGATCCATAGTCAGCATCGGCCCGATTGTAATCGGCTCTTTTTCGAGGTCAACTTCATTAGCAGTCAAATTAGCCAATGTTCTCTCGAAAGAATCAAGCATCTCTGCATTGTCACCAATTGCCGCCTTTATTTCATCTGGTGTTTTCTTCATACCGAGACGATATGAGATATTACCCATATGAGAAAGAGAAGTGGAAATATGCCCTATTTCGATATCAGCGTTAAGGTCTTCGATTTTCCGGCTTCTTACTGCTTTGATGAAATTTGCATAGTGGCTTCCGCCGCCGCCGCCGGAAAATCTTATATCAGTCTGAGTACCGTCATTATTATAGACAGCGCCGCCGCCGTCACCCGCTGCCCAGAAACCATTTTCGCACTGTACCACAATACCGATTTCAATACTTGTTTTAGGGAATCTATCCATGCCGCGAGCGCCTTTCATTGGCGGCAATCCGCGAACTTCGAAAATCAGCGGTGCAGGCTTATAATCATAAAAACTTACAATAGTATTTGGTGTCTCACCGGCATCAAATACTCCGAATCTGCCTCCAAAGCTGAACACTCTTTCAGGCAGTCCTTTTGCATTGTCACCAAGAGCCCATCGTGCAAGGTCCATCTCATGGGGTCCCTGATTTCCGATATCACCGCAGCCGGTGTTCCAGACCCAGTGCCACGCATAATGCAATTGTGTTCTTCGCAAAGGTTCCATTTCTGCAGGGCCGCACCATAAATCATAGTTAATGGTTGGAGGAAGGGGATTTGGTCCGTTTGCTGCGGTCACAATTCCGTTCGAGCCGGGTCCTCTCATTTTGTAGCATAAACCGCGAACCCATTTTATAGCGCCGAGATTACCTGCATGAATCCATTCGAATGCCTGTTTATGGGCTTCTGAAGAACGTTTCTGTGTGCCGAGCTGAACGATTCGGTTGTATTTACGTGCAGCCTCGACCATTTTGCGGCCTTCCCAAATTTCATGTGAGGCCGGTTTTTCGATATAGACATCTTTTCCTGCCTGACATGCCCAAACTGTGACGAGAGAATGCCAGTGATTTGGTGTTGCTGAAGAAATCGCGTCGATTTCCTTATTTTCAAGCAGTTTTCTTACATCAGTATATTTTTGAAGTTCCTGCTGAGGCTGTTGTATTGGTTGCGGCTGCTCCCCGGGCATTCCCCGTCTTGCAAAGCCTCCTCCTCCGCCACCGCCAAGACGAATGTTATTCATTTGAGTTTCATCAGGATCACAAATTGCAACGAGTCGAACACCCTGCATGTTGGACCATTGCCTGCAATGGCCGCCGCCCTGACCTCCTATGCCGACTACTGCTATTCTAATATCATTGTTGGCGCCTCTTGCTCTTGAAAATGGAGTTGCCATAGCAAATGCCGCTCCAGCCATAAGCGAACTTTTCATAAAATCTCTGCGATTTAACTTACTCATTTAATGTCTCCTGCAAATTATTACGAGTCAATTTATTTTGTTTCTGCGTATTCTTTATAGTGTTCAGCGACTTTTCCCTGTTCATGGTCACCTTTATGGATATATATCCTGTATTTAAAAGTCAGGCTCTCTCCTTCATGGATTTTAATATTGCCTGTCCCTTTGGGCTTTTTCTCGAAATCGGAAACGCCGAAAGGATTGGCGGCAAATAAACCATATTCGCGAACGTGCCACCATGTGGGATGCTTTGGATTTTGGGGATTATCGAAAATCGAAACACCGACTACTTCACCTTTCAATAGGCCGTAATAGTCGCACCAGGCGGCTCGTTTTCCCCATGTGGATTTATCTTTTATACCTTCGCTATTTATTATATGCCCCTGTGCGACTGCACCTTCCAATCGCAAAGTCGGAGCCAAACGAAGCGCCATCGAACCTTCCTTTGTGTCACCCAATACAACTTCTCCTTCGGATGCATGAAAAGTAATCTCGAAATCAATCATCTTTGCATCCGGAATATTATAGAACTTATGTGTTCGAGTATCTGTGCAGATAAGCTTTCCATCGGCAGCAACATATTTATTCTGCGACTGAATAATTCCGACCTCTCTGCCCGACTCGATTTTAATAAATTTGTCATGAACTATGTTTCCGTTTTTGTCACCATCAGTCCAGAAATCATTACCATTTATCGAACCATGGGTGTACCAGAGAGAACGATGGTGAGGATGGTCTTTTTCTTCGTTTTCACCTTCTTTCATAGGCCAGTTTCGTGTGACAGAAACACCTGTAGGACCAATCAACGGGTAAAAATAGGGGCGTTTTGCATCTTTATAACAGTATTCAGTGAATAATTTTCCATTTATTTCTACGGTTACTTTATTTTCATTTTCGGTAATTTTTACACCGGCAGGATTATTGGAAACAGAAAGACTGGTTTCTGCGGCTGTACTATCCCCGGTTATAACCTGTTCGCTTATTGCATAAAGTTTATTCAGAGGACCGACGGCAAGTATTGATGCGCTGTAAATTGACTTTGCAAGAAAATCACGGCGCGAATTGCTGCGTATATTCATGTTTTGACCTTCTCCTTTAATAAATGATTCTTTCAGGTCATCTTCAATATAATTCAAAAATTATCTTTTATTTAATTATCCCTGTCAAATAAATTCTATGGATTTATAAATAAAAGGTATAAATGTCATTATCTCCTTCATCTGCACTCTTTTTTCGGCATTATCAATCAGAGAGCCGGGATTATAAACATTATTAAATCCCGGTAGGGCGATACTCAGGATAGCTTATAACAGTATCGAAGTTTTTACGAATCAGCGTTTTGATTTCTTCTTCTTCCGGGTACGAAATTATACTCATACTATCAAGTTCATATTGCTCATCCGATTCGGATTTTGTATATAACTCGGTTCGCTTAATTTCGTTTGTTTTTTCTTTTATAAAAATTCTCCATTTTAGATATTGCATTTTTCCAGCAGAATTTTTCTGCTTCCAGGAAAGTTCAAAAACCTCAGTATCAGGGATTTGGCTATTGATTTTCTGGTCATGTACACGATGCCTCCGGATATTCTTCGGAATTTTTTTCAAATCAGTAAATCGAGAGAGACTAAAAGCCTGAACAGTAGATTTTTCCATTTCATCGAGCATCCTTTCAGTAATCGGTTCGGTCTTGAGAGATTTTTCAGCATCCATCAAAACCATTTTGTTACTCCTGGAAACATCCCATAAAGTGAGCAGTTGACTGTTGCTTTCAATGTTCCTGAACAGCTTTATATCCAGCGATTTCGATACCCATAATTGCTGGAAAGGCTGCTCCTGACCTGCAAGATAATTCGAAATACAAAAATTCTCATTTTTAACCAAAGAATTATATATCTTTTTTGGTGATGCAAGCTTTGCATAGGACATTATTAATGTCCAAAAAATAAAAATGACAGCGGCAGCAGCGGCGATACCAATATATTTTGCCGCAAAGTTACTTCGTAATGTCATTTTCTTGGTAAAAGGTGAAGAAAGCTCGAACTTTGCGAAAGCATCTCTGAGAATTCGCTCATCCGCAGCGATGCTGGTTTTTAGCCGCATTTGTTCTACGAGGCGTTCTGTATTATCAGCAAGAGTCATTTCTGTTTTCTCCGTTTAATTCTGTTTGAAGTCTGGCAATGCCATACCTGTATCTGCCCTGTACTGTACTGGTCGAAATATCAAGCACTTTTGCAATTTCCCTGAATTTCAAGCCTCCCGTAAGGTGCAGAACAATCACTTCCCGCTGCTCGAAAGGCAGGCGATATAGTGCATCAATCAAAAACTGAACTTCTTCTCCGAAAATGGCTGATTGCTCAGGACCATCCGAGTTTGATGTGATTTGTTCTGCCTTTACAAGCTCGACCATATTGTGTGATTTTTTTCGATATTTATCGCGGATGCGATTGGAAATGCTGGCAATTAAATAATTTTTCAGGTTCACACGAAGTTCAAGCCTTTTCGCAACACAGGCCAATGTTATAAAAACATCATGCAGAATATCTTCGGCGGCGATTGAATCGTGAAGCAGGGCGGCGGCGATTGTAAGCAGGTTATCTTTATACTTAAGATAGATTTCGCGCAGAGCCTCTTTGCTGCCATGGTGCAGTTCCGATATCAGACGCTCGTCATCCATCATCAATAACCAGCCTTATAACTTGTGTTATCAATTTTATAACTGTCTATATATAAGACGCTGACTTAGAGGATTTTAATATAAAATTTCTGTAAATGTTAAAAGAAATTTCACATCAATATCAGCGTTTAAGAAATTCGCTTATAGATTGTGCGGTAGAAATATTGATAACCTGAGTTTTCCGGTTGATTCTTTTCATAAGGCCTGTCAGGACTCTGCCGGGACCAATTTCGAAGAACTGCTCGAGCCCATCGTTCAAGAGCGTTTCCATGCAATTTTGGAAGAGTATCGGGCTTGTTAATTGCTTTACCAGGCCTTCGGCGATTTCTTTGCTGCTCTGATAATATTGAGCGTTTATGTTGGCAATAACTTTGGTTTGAGAAGGCTGCTCAATTTTGCAATTCGCCAATGCCTGCCGGAGCGCTTCAGCGGCGCTGGACATCATTGATGTATGGAAAGCCCCGGCTACATCCAGTCGTACAGCCTTAATTGCGCCATGCTTTAAGGCTAAATCTTTAGCTTTTTTGCACGCAGCTTTGGTACCGCTTAACACAATTTGGCCGGGACAATTAAAATTCACAGGCTCTATGAGAGGTATCTCGCCATCGTCAGTTTCACTCTCGTCGCTTTCATCTCCCCCTTCAAGTACCTCTTCGCAAAGCAATCTGACTTTATCTTCGTCCAGGCCGATTATGCTGACCATTTCGCCGCCGTTGGCATCTGCGGCCTCCTGCATCGCCTGCCCGCGTTTTTGAACAAGCACGAGTGCATCTTCAAAGCTGAATATTCCTGCTGCGTAAAGCGCGGTATACTCACCAAGGCTCAGACCGGCGGTTACATCCGGCTGGACATCCTCTGCCGGCAGTTCAGTTCTAAGAACTTCCAAAATGGCAGCGGAAGAGGTAAAAATAGCAGGCTGTGAAATCGCGGTGCTGTTAAGTTCCTCGGCAGGCCCCTCGAAGCATAGTTTACTTAAATTATAGCCGAGAATATTATTTGCTTTGTCATATATTTTTGCTGCTGCGGTAAATGCGTGATAAACATCCGCTCCCATTCCTACAGCTTGTGCTCCCTGTCCCGGAAATAGAAATGCCTTTTTCATAATAATTATCTTCTTATCCCAAGATTGTTGTGTTGCCAAATATAATTTAATTAAAATTCGATTATGTTAGCACCCCATGTTAATCCTGCGCCGAAAGCAACGAGAATAATGAGGTCTCCTCTTTTTATTTTTCCCTGACGCGCACATTCATCAAGAGCAATAGGTACAGAAGCTGCCGATGTATTGCCATATTCATTTATATTAAGAAATACTTTCTCGTCAGGCAGATTGAGACGCTTAACTGCCGACTCGATAATTCTCGCGTTCATCTGGTGCGAAATCAGCATTTTTATATCATCGATGGTAAGACCGCAATGGTCAAGGCAATGGTTCACTGTTTCAACAATTCTGCGTATCGCCTGCTGATATACTTCCCGTCCTTTAATCTGCATATAGATTTTTTGGGGGTCATCAAGTTTTTTTGAGGAAGGGTAACGCGAACCATAAGCCTGGCAATTCAAAGCCTCCCAGCTATTGCCGTCAGCATGCATTGTGCTGTAAATAATTCCTCTTTTTCCATCTTCACTTCGCTTAAGCACTACCGCTCCGGCGCCGTCTCCGAAAAGAATACAGCTTGACCGGTCCTTCCAGTCCGTTATTTTAGTAAGTGTTTCGGCGCCGATAACAAGAGCATTTTTAAAACGTCCGCTTTGGATAAACTGCTGTGCAATTGAGAGGCCGTACACAAAGCCGCTGCAAGCGGCAGCAAGGTCGAAACACCATGCTTTTTCCGCCTTTAAAGCTAACTGAACAAAACTGGCTGTCGATGGGAAAACCATCTCAGGAGTAATAGTTGCTACAATAATAATCTCAATATCCTGCGCATTGAGATTCGCACATTCAATTGCTTTTTTAGCTGCCTCAGTCGCTAAAAAAGCTGTACTTTCATTTTCATTTGTAATATGCCGTTTTTTTATACCTGTTCGTGTTGTTATCCATTCATCTGAAGTATCGACCATTTCTGCAAGTTCTTCATTTGTAAGGATTTTTTCCGGTATATATGATCCATGACCAGCAATGACCGCTCGGTATGGGGAGTGAAAATCGTTAATAGGATTATTCATTAGAATCGAGTTCCTGTGTTTTATCATTTTGCACGGAATTGGCAAAAGGGCTGTCTGCAAAATATTCGACAATCTTGTCGTTAATTTTTTCTGAATAATATCGTTTGGATGCCATAATAGCGTTCTTTATTGTTTTGCTTTTGCTTGCCCCATGGCAAATTATTGCGGTACCATCAATACCCAGCAGAAGCGCTCCCCCATACTCATTATAGTCATATTTTTGGTAAATTCTCATCATGACAGGCTTAAATTTCAGCGCAAGCGAGATTTTTTCTTCCATAAGCTCATGTTTTATTGCTCTAAACAGGCCATCTACCAGACCTTCCGTGAGTTTCAGCATTACATTTCCTACGAAACCTTCACAGATAATAACATCGCAAATGCCCTTGAAAATGTCCCTGCCCTCAACGTTCCCGATGAAATTCATTTTCTTGTCTGCTTTAATCATGTCCCGCGTTTTTTTAACATTTTCATTGCCCTTGGCATCTTCTTCGCCAATACTCATGATTCCGACTCTCGGATTATTGATGTTAAGCAGATTTTTAGAATAAATGCTTGCCATTACTCCGTATTGATAAAGGTGTATGGGTTTGCAGGCAATATTCGCACCAACATCACAAATTGTTACCGGACCTCCCGGGGTAGGAAAAACAACAGTAATTCCAGGTCGGACAACGCCAGGCAAATTCCTCATTCTCATTTGGAAAGCGGCAACACAAGCTCCTGTATTTCCAGCGGAAATAACAGCATCAGCTTCGTCTTTTTTCCCGAGCTTTGCAAGAATCGCTATGGAACTTTTTGGTTTCTTTCGCAAGCTATCTACCGGCGAATCCGCCATGCCGATAACATCCGGCGCATGAACAACGCTTACTTTGCCTTTCTCGATGATTTTAGAAGGCAGAAGCGGCGTTATTTGATCTTCAGGACCGACAAGTATAATCTTGTCGTCGTCAGCTAACTTTTCTATTGATTCCAAAGCGCCTGCGATGATTTCTTTTGGCGCTTCGTCGCCTCCCATTGCATCAATTGCTATACGCATTTTATTATGCCTGTCAGGACTCCTCAGCGAGTTTAAGAGTTATTTTGGGGTTGACGTAGCCGCAATTCGAGCATGCTGCGTGAGGTAATTTAGCGTGATCGCATTTTTTACATACCGAATAATTCGTGGCCTTCAAACTCAGATGGCTCCGTCGCCTGCCTGTTTGACTTTTACTGTTTTTCTTGACTGGTAACATAATTTAATTACTCCGAACACTTAAAAATTACGGCTCTTAAAACACTTTTTTAAGCTTACTTGAAGCTGATTTTAAGTTACTGTATTTAAAAAGCCATATTAAAAACTGTTTTATATAGTTTAATAAAAGCGTTTTGTCAAGCCAAAATTCGCTTTTATTGCTCTTTTTTTAGGCCAGAAACATTTTACCCGGCAATTGCAAAAACTTAAAAATCCGGTTTTTTATACCTGCAAGTCTGGCTATGTCGCCAAGTATAATAAATATTTCGGTCAATGTCTATTGTTTAGAAAAAATATCACGAAATCAATTATAGACAAATCAATTTGAATTCCGCAATATATATGCCTGAAAGACAGCAAAATACCAACAATAAAAATATTTTTAAAATATTTTTCAACATAGAACAGATTGGTTATAATATCTATATGTAAGTGCAGAATTATTCTCGATTTCTGCAATTTTGTAGTTCTTTTTAGGAGTAAAAATGTCAGGTCATTCACATTGGGCTGGAATAAAATATAAAAAGGCGGTAATTGATGCAAAACGCGGCAAAGTATGGAGTAAAGTTGCCCGCATGATAATAGTAGCAGCCAAGAATGGCGGTGGAGACCCTTCCGCAAACCTGGCTTTAAGATATGCGATAGATAAGGGCAAAGCTGCAAATATGCCCAAAGATACCATCGAAAAGGCAGTAAAAAAGGGAACTGGTGATCTTGAAGGTGTTAGTTTCGAGGAGGTGCTTTACGAAGGATATGGACCGAGCGGAGTAGCCGTTATGGTCAGTGCGCTGACAGACAATCGAAACAGGACAGGACCCGAGATTAAGAAAATTTTCGAAAAACACGGCGGAACACTCGGTGCAAGGGGCAGTGTGAACAGGCTTTTCAATCAAAAGGGGCTTATTACTGTCAATATCGAAAAAATCGGGGAAGACAAGCTTATGGAGATTGCGCTTAACGCTGGAGCTGAAGATGTAAAGACAGAAGGTAATATTTCGGAAATTACCTGCGCCCCTTCGGAATTCGAGACGCTTAAAAAGGCTATGCTGGACAACGGAATAGCGACTGAAATTGCTGAAATTTCAATGATACCGCTGACAACGGTTCAAATTACTGACCAACATACCGCAGGAAGAATTGTCTCGCTCATGGATGCATTTGATGACCATGATGATGTGCAGAACGCCTATTCCAACTTCGATATTCCCGACGAGATAATGTCGAAAATTTCCTGACATAGCGGATTTTACCTCTATTCTGTGGCAGAGAAATTATGAGTTCTGCAAAATCCTTTGATATAGAAATTTAATTGCCGCCCTTCGGCGTAAGCTCGTCTGTGCGTTTTATGGCAAACTGATATTTGTCCTCACCCAGCCTGCTAACTATATTCTCTTTCGGATACATCCTGCGGAATTGTACGCGATATAGATTTTCTATTTCCACCGTCTTTTGATAATATTCAATCGCTGCCTCGGTCCTGCCGAGTCTTTCGGCAATCTGTGCCAGGTTAAAATGCAGGCGTTCGTTGCCTTCATACCTGTCTTTCGCCTTAGAAGCGGCGTCGAATGCCAAAATCAGCCAGCCGGTTTGTTCATTGGGATCTGAAACTTCAGACAGACGAATATATGCATCGGACAAGTCTTCATAATTCTTGAAACCTGCATCATTGCGTTTAACGGCTTCTCTGAGATATTGCTCGGAAAACAACAGCAGGTAAAAGCTGTTAGCGGAAGAACGCCTGGCATTGTCCATATACATACGCGCATTAAGAGACAGTGCAAATGAACTAAGCTTGTCGTCCTGAGCCGCCAAATCCAATAAGTTGTGAGCCTGGTCAAATCGGCCATAGGAAAACGCTTTATTAGCAAGTTTAATTTTTGCAGTTGATGATGCTACAGGAATAAGAGCATAACTCAGGAATGCAACGCATAACGCAATTGCTCCCAATATCACTGTTATTTTCAGATAAGGAGCGGGAGTGAATACGATACACTTCTGATTTTTATTATTGACATTCATCGCGATGAGAGCCGCTAAAAGAAACCAGAATGTTGTGTATATGCCCGGCTCGAAAATTGCATAATCTGTGAGATTATGCAGGAGAACTCCAAGAAGAGCACAGAAGATAATTGCGGCGAAAGCGTTTCTTCTTACTACATTTCGTTCATTATCAAGCTCTGTATATGTATATTTCCTTATGAAGTATAAACTGATACAAAATACAGCAAGAGGAGGAAGATAATATCTGATTATAATGTAAATAACTACTCTAATATCGCCTGATTTAACTGCAGGCGCAAGGGTAAGGATGGCAAGAAGCAAACCAAACCAGGTGCAAAGAATTATAGTTGCTGCCGTTCTTTCTCTGGCGGGTATATTTCTCTTATCATTTTGCTGTGTGGAAACTTGAGAGCCGCTTTTGGTAATTTTCCATAAAGGCAGAAAAATCATTGCTAAAAATCCGGCAAGACCGAGCGGACCGTATTGAGTCAGAATGCTAAGCGGGAAATTATGCGGATCCGTAACGCTCTCCAGCGCAGCGGCGGGCTTGTAATGAGGATAATAGTTGCTGAAATTACCAGGACCGACACCAGTCAGAAAATGATCCATAAACATTACCGCAGATGCCTGCCAATACTGCCACCTGACAAGCATCGAAATGCCTCCGGGCAGTGTTTGATGTATTTTCCCGTACCATGTTATTATTAATAAACCCAGCGCGATTAATAACATAAAGGCCGCCGCCATTATTTTTCGATGAGCTTTAAGCCGAGAGCCGAACTTCAGGTATAAAGCAAACATCGACATTCCCAAAAAAAGCCCGATAATTGCGCCTTTACTTTTCGTGAGGAAGATAGCGATAATAAGAATTGTAAAAAGCGCTCTCAGTTTTAATGGTCTTTCACTTTCAATTGTTAATGCAAGTAATGCAAATACAGCCATTAAGAAAAAAGAACCTGCGGAATTTCTTGTAGTAAAAAATGCCTTGGTATTATTTGAGTACAGCCTTTGCTCGAATAAAAAATGCTGGAAAGTATTTTTCTGTATATTAAGAGGTTCCAGCATCATATCAGGATTCTCTTCGTACTGTCTGATAGATTCTTTATTAAGGAATAATAACTGGTCGGCACACTGGTAAGCGGACACAGCGCCCAAAGCTGCTATAACTGCCAAAACAAGTCTGATTTTGGTTGTTGTATCGAGAATCTGAACAAGCAAAATCGCACAAAATATAGGAGTAAATAATGAAACGATATTATTTATTGCCAGCCTTTTGTCAGCGGCCGCGAAGCCTGAAATAACAGCCGCAACACAAAATATACATAGCCCGATTCCTATTCCTGTGGTTCTGTATGAGAATTTCCGCCCGCAAAAGCTCCATACTAACCATACAATAAATGAAGCAAACAAACACCCTGATACATACAGACTGTAAAGGCTGTCACTTGCCATAACCGAAATGGAGCTTGTTTGCATGGTTGGTCCTTCGGTATAAATTACGCGAAGAATCAATATACACAGACAGAAGACAAGCAAAACATATTCAAATATTGTCAGTGCCTTGCTCTTGATTGCATCCTGATTAATTGATGTGTTTTTCATTTGTCGAAGCAGTCTCAAAAACAGCAATAATAGATAATATCATCACAGTCTGAATAATAATAAGTATAGCTCCCATCAGGTTCACCTGTGATAAAAATGCAGCGCCAAGTCCGGTGCAGAGAGTCGCAAGATACAAAATCAGCGCTGTTTGCGTATCACTGAAACCGTGTTTCCTGATACGATGTGAAAAATGCTGCGTGTCACCAACGAAGGGGCTTTTGCCCTGCATTATTCTCAGGAAAGTGACACTGATAAAATCATACAGGGGAACCGCCAGAACAATAAGCGGGACAAATACAGAGTACCAGTGGCCGCTTTGAGCCTGGTGATAGTACGTCGTGCGCAGGCTCAGCAGGGCGATAAAAAATCCAATGATAAGCGAGCCGGCATCACCCATATATATTTTCGCGGGCGGAAAATTTAACGCCAAAAATCCCAAAAGCGTGCCGATGAAAACTATTGCCAGTCCGCTGATAAAAACCTGGCCGTTCAGGGCGGCGATTGAAAATAATATACTGCTCGTAATAACCGCAATACCCGCGGAAAGTCCGTCCATATTATCGAGAAAATTAAATGAGTTAATAATCAGGACAATCCAGAACGCCGAGAGCAGGGAAGTAATAATCTTATTCTCAATGAAAAACTCCACACGAATATCAGCAAACAGGGCGGCACAAACAGCGATTACAAACTGCACAGCGAGCTTGAAAAACGGGCCAAGGTGTTTCTTGTCATCCCACAATCCGAGCAAAAACAAGGCTGAAACGAGAGCAAGCATAAACATTAGCGAGCCGATTTTGTTGAGGAAGCCTTCTATATGTTTGGTAGCCGATTCGCCAAGCCAGTCAAGATGCCCGGGAACAGCAAGAAATTTAACTGATGCTATAGAAATAATAATAATAATTGCCAGAGTTGCGAAAATAGCTATCCCGCCTCCGAGCGGAATTATTTTTTCCGAAAATCTTTCCTTAACCGGCTTTGAGACAAATTTTGTTCGCAGGGCATATTTTCTCGCAAGAAAAGTAAAGAACAGCGACAAAATAAACGAACCGGTCAATAAGACTATCGATAATAACAACATCGAGTTAATACCAGCACCTCCTTAGATAAAAACATTAATGAGTTCTGCAAAATTGAAGTTAGACATATATTGTATGAAGAAAATCGGTTTAAAAGATTTTCTTCATACAATCTGCTGCATTGC
>JAFGEF010000060.1 GCA_016931715.1 Sedimentisphaerales bacterium | reverse complement strand
AGACAGCTTTGCTGAAGAAATTGCCCGCTTGGCACTTACTCTGGCGGATATCCCAAATCCCAATGGATGGAATATCCAACATTCTGACATTTATGAAAATGATATTTTGGAAAAAGCGGCTCAAAAAGCTACAATTCTTTTTTGCAATCCACCTTTTGAAAATTTTTCACCTGAGGAACAAAAGAAATACGGGAATAGTATTAAAACCGGTAATAAGGCAGCAGAAGTCATGGCAAAGACGTTGCCTAATCTGCCGCCTAATTCTGTTTTCGGAATTATTTTACCACAAGGTTTTTTACATAAGAAAAACCTTGCAAACTTGAGAAGATACATTTTAGATGATTATGAGCTAAGATATATCTGCAATCTGCCGGAAAAAGTATTTGAAAAGTCAAGGCATTTATCTACCGTATTATTAGGTCGCAAAAATAAGGTTCGAAAGAATATTACATATTTGTGTATTAATCGGTCTAACCTTGAAAGATTCAAAAACACCTATCAAACCAGCGAAATACTAAATGTATCAAAAGATGAATTGCTTGGATCCAAGAACTGCAGTTTTAGGATAATACAGTTAAAAGATGTATGGGATTATAAAACCGGTTTAATTTTAGAGGATATTTGTGATATAGGGAAAGGATTGGAATATAAAGGTAAAGAAAGGAATTTGCCAAAGAATGCGATTACTTTTAGTAACGAACCATTTAAAAATGGGGTCGAAGGATTTGCTTATTATGATAGAAAAATAACGCTTACTGAATTGCCACAAATAGTATATTTGAATCTGTCTGATGAAGTGATAAGGCGTCCTCAATGGGGAGTAGATAGTGGAAAACCTCAGGTGTTGTTAAATTATTCTCGTGTAAGCAGCGAACCTTGGCGGCTTAAGGCATGGATTGATGAAAAAGGACACCCCGTAACAAGCAATTTTTTAGTAGTAAGATCTAAAGATTTAAACGAGTGGTCGCTGAGTTGTATTTGGGCGCTTCTTAATTCTCCATACACAAATGCTTTTGCATATTGTCAGAATATGGAGAGAAGTAATATTACAGGAGTGATGCGTGTTATGCCTGTTCCTAAAATCAATCGTTCCCAAAAAGATATTATTGATAGTTTAGTGCTTAAATATTTTTCAGTGTCAAAATCTATAACAACCGGTTCAATTCCACGAACTATTAAGCAGGAAGCAAAAAGTATACTGTTAGAGATAGATGCTGAAATTTTACGTTTGTATAATTTACCTCCCCGTCTTGAAAAAATGGTGCTCGACTTTTTTGAAAGCTTTCAGCGTAGAGGTGTGGATTTCAAGTTTGACAGATATTACCCGGAAGGTTTCGACTCTTATATCCCGTTGCATATGTACATATCTAAAGAATTTCAGGATTCCTCCGTTGAGAATGTTAAAAAGTGGATTGAAAGCAATCGTTCACCTGAAGTGATTGAAGCATTTAAGATCGCGGCAAAAATTAAGAAGTAATATATGGCAGGTTATTTATTTGATACTAATATATGGTCACACGCTTTTGATGGAGAAACATTTGTAACATCAAGAATCCAAAAACTCAAAAACTCTCAGATATATCTTTCATCTGTAGTATGGGGGGAAGTTGTTTTTGGTGCTAAATCAAATACACACTTCAATTTTGATGAATATAAAAAATTTATCTACAGCAACAATCCTTTAATTCTACCCATTGATGAACATGTTGCAGAAATGTTTGGTGCATTAAAAGCAGTAATATTTAATATTAAATCTGTTAGAACTCTGAGAACAAAGTCAGGAAGAGCAAGTTTGTTAAAAAATCCTATATCAGCTAAAGAGATGGGGATTGATGAAAATGATTTATGGTTAGCAGCCCAAGCTATTGCATATAATCTCATATTAATTACAAATGATCGTATGCGTAATATTTTGCAATTCGCTCCCAAAGAACTTAAATACAAAATATGGCAATAGATTCAGTATCAACCTTATATTTGCTCATAAAGTTATATAAATAATGGGGGAATAAGATGTTTGTGAGGGAGTGTTTCTTTAGGATATATGCACGCAGCAAAGAAAAAAAACCGGACTCCTGTTTAAAGGAATCCGGTTTTAATTGTGTCATTATAAACAATCGCTGTTGTTATAGAGGATAGACAGGCAATTGATCTCTGAGCAATTCGTAGATTGTCTTGCCTTCCTTAATGGATGCTGCTGCTGTTTCACGGAACATCTTCTGAAGTTCGTCGAAGTCAGTCATTTTGAGAGCAGCGAGTGATTTCTTTTTGCCTTTGGCATTTGCATCGATGAATTTAGCCATAGCCTCAGCCGCCATCTCGCGGATAAGCTGCCATAATTCCTTGCTTTGACTTGCGGCTACCGCACGTCCCAGAGCCAGTGACATCGAGAGGATGGCATTCATGCCCAGCACGCCTTTTCGCTGCATGGCAAGTATTTTTTCCGCCTTCGCGGCATTGTTTGAAATCCTTCCCGCCTTTATTGCCTGCTCGAGTTCCAGGCTAAGCAAAGCTTTATCTGTATCAAGTAATGAACCGAGCGAAGCAAGACGTTTGCCCTTAAAGGCATTTGCCAGAACGGATTCGATATGCTGTACAGCGTCCATACAGCCTTTGCCGTCATAACGTTTTGCTTTTCTCCACAGCGCCATGAGCTTCTCATCGTTCTTGCCTTTAACAGCCTGGAAGTTGACATCTTTCTTGAATCTCAGAGTGCCGTCACCAGCGTCTTTGAACAAATCAGCGTATTTCTGCGTTGTATCTGATTTCTCGATAATGCTGTCAACGTAATGGATCGCTTCGTCCTCTCCGGCACTTGTACCAAGCGGCGTAGAACCTTTGAACCTGATGATTCCGGTTTTACCGAGGAACAGAGTTGCCGCTGCAGAAGGAATACCGGCATTTGTTGCCTCTTCTGTGCCGTTCACTGCTTCGATGGCAAGCATCTTAATCAACAGTGCGGCAATATCAATTTCACCTGCATCAGGCATAATGCTGACATCTTCCTTGCCGGTAAGAATCCTGACAAGCTCTTTTACGTTCTCTTCAATTTCCTTGCGCTCATTATCGGAAACTTCTCTCTGGCTCGCTTTTGCAAGAGCGAGAATCTCCATAACTCGACCGTACTTCTGGAGTCGTTCGGTATTTGCACCGCCGCCGCACTTGAGTCCGACAGCGTTCATTGAAGTTGCGATTTCAGCCTCGAATGGGTCATTTGGTGATTTCGAGCGGTGTGACACTACCAACTCAGCGTTATAAGCCAGAGAAGTAAGCATTGCCAGAACTGTCTCAGAAAGTGTTCCAATCTGGTTGGCTTTGATCAGGGTGGCGTTGATTTCACCATTTCTGGCGCACTTTTCGATGGTTGAGTCTTTTGTTGTTACAAGGTCATCACCGATAACAAATACTTTGTCTCCAAGCTCTTTCATCAGGTTCTGCCAGCCTATATGATCACGCTCACCGAAGCCATCCTCAATTGACAGAACAGGTATATCTGCCTCCATTGCTTCTTTGTAAAGTGCAAGAATTTCATCGCGGCTCATATCGAGTTTACTCTTGTCACGCCAGAAACGATACATACCAACTGAATCCGGTTCGCCTCTTTCTTCGCGGTATGCGTTTTCCAGTTCGGAGCATGCCGGGTCAAGAGCGATTGCAACATCAACACCGGGAACATATTCGCAGTCGAGAATTGCCTGTTTCATGAAGCGCCACATTCTCTGCTCAGGTACTTTGTCACCAGGCTCCTTGTCGATATAGGGAGACAGGCCGCCTTCGAGACCGATACCCATGACCTTTGCACCAGGTGCCGATTCGATAATTTCCTTGAGACGGTACTGTAGCTTTACTGTCATTTCCTGTGCATCTTCGTAAGTCTTTGCCGAGAGCGGCATGAACATGCTTTCCTGCATACTGATATTACTTTCAGGATATTCTTTTTCAGTGTGACGACCGCCCATAGCACAGTTACGATATTGCCATGGAGCAGCTACTTTTGTCCCGTCCTTTAAATTTACGGACTGCATTCTGGTAGTTAGCAATTGCTTTTTAAGCTGTCCTACACGAGAGAACCAGTTTCCTGCACCTGCGGCAGCCTGAGCGGCACGTGCGGCAGCTTCTGCAGCGGTTTTTTCTCTTGTGCGGAATTCTCTCAGCTTGCCCGGGTCAGCCAGTAATCTATCCAAAAGACCTACACAGCCGGGTGCAAGGAAGAAACGACCGATGTAAATAAGAGCTTCATTGCCGGTTTTTAAACCTAAAACGATTCCGATTATTGCTATCGGCAGGCAGATTGTAGCAAGCCACTGGCTCCAGATCGGAGCTGAAGCAGCTACCGCGAGGTTGTAAGGGGCGTCGGGAGCAAAGTTGCCTCCTTCTTTCTTAACGCCGTAGAATTTACCCCACGGTATCAGAAGCAGCATTTGAGCATACAAGCCGAATTTACCGCCCGAAGCCAATGCTTTATCTGCTTTTTCCTGAGAATCTTTATTCAACGCTGTAAGCTTCGCGGCTGTAAGGAAGTGTCCCATTTCGTGAATTGCAATAGCGATATGCCACGACAGGTACAATACTGCAAGCGATACCCAAACCTCATAATTTGCAGGGGAAAACATGAATTTAAGAACTTCAAATTTGGCGTTGCCGCCAGCATCGATTTTATCAGCCAATTCCTTTGTTGGTAAATTCAGAATCGAAGATATAAACGCTGCGTGGAAGGAAACAAGCTTATGGTTTGCGATAACCCAGCCGTGTTCCAGGTATCCAGCGGCGTTCCCAATTGTTTTGCACCTGATTCTGTTAAATATTCCAGATTTTTTACATTCTGACATTAAAACTACTCCTTAAAACAAAAACAAATTACACTTTGGGTTTTTATTATTAGTCATTCCACTAAAAGACAAATAGCAGTAATTTTAGCCTTTTTTTTATTTTTTTACAGAAAAATTTGGCAGTTTTATAAAAAAATCTGTTGTTAATAACTATCTTGCCTGTGAAGTACTTGTAGTTATTCCATTTTTATAGATAATCTGCGTATTATTGAAAAAGAGCATATTGCCTATATTGACAGCTTAAAGTATAGATTAGAATTATAACAAAGGAATAATTATGGGAAAAAATATCGAGCAGTTCGAAAACGAAATAAATGATTTAAAAATCGAATTAGAGCATTTCGAGCAGGAAAAAGAACGGGTCAGGGCGATAATAGGGAGAATTGGCGGCGTACCTCAATTCCGCACAACACTGGTTAATATTTTATTTGTATTAATAGTAATCACGGCCGGAATTATTTCCATTTTCGTTGAAGATTTACGGCTTTTAATGGTTGAACTGACAACAATTATGCTTTCATTAAAAATTATCTATATGATTCATGTACAGGCTAAAGTAAATCATTTCAAATTCTGGATACTCTCGGCGATTGAATTGCGCGTTATTGAAATGATGGCTCTGTTAAAACAGATAAAAAAACAACAGGAAAAATAACTTTTCTTAATTTGATTGGCAGTTATGTCGATAAAATAACAAGTACTTGTGCCCCTGGAACATTGAAATTTGTTCAGGGTGATATTGAAACATTGTTTTCAGTATTAAAAAAAGGATAAATAGCAATATTTAGCGGCAGAAAACATAACTTAATAATTTTATATTTTCTGCTGCAAAAAAAAATTATAATATAAAGGAGATTAGAATGGGAATACAAGACTGGTCCGAAAATGTTATTTTAGTGGATTTGCCTCAGGAGCCGGAAATGGGCGATGAGCTTAAAACCGTGAACGAGATAGTTCGTGATCGCGGCGATTGTGACGTTGTTATCGATTTTTCAAGCATCGATATCATAACTTCATCGAGTCTTTCGAAGCTGCTTAAGCTGCGAAAAATGCTTGGTGATTGCGGCCATCAGTTGATTTTCTGCTCCGTAGCAGCCGCTACAAAAGGTATTTTTACCGTTACCGGCCTTGACGGTATTTTCGATTTTGCTGATGACAAATTTGTCGCTCTGGCAAGTTTACAAATGGTTTAATCTTTAGGAGATAGGTGTAGGGATAGCGGCTTAGCCGTCCCCGACAGGAGAAGATGTATTACGCTTCCTATTCCTATTCCTGATAATTATGGATGAAGAAATCAGTCTGCAAATCGAGCGAATCTTAGGCTATAAGTTTCGCGATGTGGAACTCTTAGCCCTGGCATTTACTCATACTTCTGCAGTCGATAATCGTTTGGCAAGTAATGAAAGACTTGAATTTCTCGGCGACTCTGTGCTTGCGCTTGTCGTATGCCGGCGCCTTTTCGAGATATTCCCTGGCTATCTCGAAGGCGACCTGACTAAAATCAAGAGCATGCTCGTTTCACGAGAGACATGCGCCCAAATTGCACGAAAGCTCGGCCTACACAAATTCCTCAAAGTCGGCAAGGGCATGATTACCAATAAAGCGCTTTCAGGCTCTCTTGCCGCAGGTGTTTTCGAGACCGTAATAGGAGCGATGTACATCGACGGCGGATTCGAGGCCGCTCAAAAATTCATCCTCGAAGTCATGGGATCGAAAATCGAACAGGCTAATGCAGAACATTCACAGGGCAATTTCAAATCATTGCTCCAGCAGTATGCGCAGGAAAATTTCAACTCCACTCCATCTTATATCCTGCTCGATGAGAAGGGACCAGACCATAACAAATGTTTCGAACTGGAAGTTATTATCTCGAATCAGCACTATCCAAGCGCATGGGGAACGAACAAAAAAGAAGCCGAACAAAAAGCGGCTTACAACGCGCTCCTCGAATTGGGTGTCATTCAAAATAACGACGAACAGGATGAATAATCCTCATAACTGGCAGTAAAGATTTCATAAGCACTTGTCTTATAAGGGTATATGTAATATTACATTCTTAATAAATATTACAGAAAGTTGTTATTCATGCCTGAAGCTTCCGGCTGAAATCTACAAAATTGGCTTTGTTTTTACAGCCAGCGTATAGGGTATGGGGTTTAGTTATTGTAGGCTGTGCATGTGCACACCAGTAAAAATTGGGTTTGTTTGTCAACCTGTATTCTATCTCCTGTATTCTTGATTAATTTGGATTTGTTTCACATTTACCATTAAAAACACGAAGAACAAAAAACGCAGAAAATTGAAGTATTTTACTTTAAAACCTTCGTGATTCTTCGCGGACTTCGTGGTGAGTAACAAAATTGGCTTTGTTTAACAATTTCCTTTCAGATACAGATTTCAAAAATTTCACTTTTTTTGACATATTTTGTCATTCCCGAAAAGGCGGGAATCCATTTTTTCTTTTACCACCGAGAACACGAAGAAATATGAAATATTTTACTTTAAAACCTTCGTGAATTTTCGTGCCCTTCGTGGTGAGCATTTTCCTATCCGCTGATTGTTCTGTGTTCTGTATTTCCCTTGGGGACGGCCAAGCCACTGTGTTTTGTATTCTGTCATGTTCACTATATACTAAATACTAATGACTATATACTAAATATCAAACATTCCACTTCAAAGTCAAGAATATTTTCCGCAGATTTCGCAGATTGACGCAGATTTATTTTCTTTCACCACCGAGAACACGAAGGAACACGAAGAAAAATATCGACTATCCGAACAATTCAGGCATGAGTTTTTTTAGCCGCTCATGGACTTGCTCTTTGCTGTAGCCTATTTGTATAAGCAGGCTGGCAAAATTATCTATAGCTGTTTCCAGATGAGGATGTGGATGACCGGTCTGTCGTGTGAAGCGTATTATTATTAACAAACTTCTTTCCATAAGCGGCTCTGCTTCTTGTAATCGAATGGTATCCTTATACAACATCGCCAGATTGTTCAGGCACATTGCAACATCGGGATGGTCTTTACCAAAAGACTTCTCATTGATTTCAAGGACTCGCTTCATAAGCGGCTCTGCTTCTTTTAAGCGATTAGTATTCTGATACAACTTCGCCAGATTGTTAAGGTCTCTTGCGATATTCCGATGATCTTTGCCGAAAGACTTCTCATCGATTTCAATGGCATGCTTCATAAGCAGCTCTGCTTCTTTTAACCGCTTGGTATTCATGTACAATAGAGCTATATTGTTCATAGATGTTGCAACATTTGGATGGTCATTGCCAAAAGACTTCTCATCGATTTCAAGGGCTCGCTTTATAAGCAGCTCTGCTTCTTTTAAGCGATTGGTAGCCTCATACAACGCAGCAAGATTGTTTAGTCGTATTGCAACATTTGGATGATCTTTGCCAAAAGATTTCTCATCGATTTCAAGGGAACGCTTCAAAAGCGTTTCTGCTTCTTGTAAGCGATTTGTATTCATATACAACACAGCCAAATTGTTCAGGTCTCTTCCAACATCGGGATGGTCTTTTCCAAAAGACTTCTCATCGATTTCAATGGCATGCTTCATAAGCGGCTCTGCTTCTTTTAAGCGATTTGTAACCCTGTAGAATGTAGCCAGATTGATCATGGCTCTTGCAACATTGGGATGGTCTTTTCCAAAAGACTTCTCATCGATTTCAATGGCACGCTTCATAAGCGGCTCTGCTTCTTTTAAGCGATTAGTGTCCATGTACAATCCAGCCAGATTGTTCATGGCTGTTGCAACATTGGGATGGTCTTTTCCAAAAGACTTCTCATAGATTTCAAGGGCACGCTTCATAAGCGTCTCTGCTTCTTGTAAGCGATTGGTAGCCTGATACAACTGCGCCAGATTGTTCATAGATGTTGCAACATTGGGATGTTCTTTTCCAAAAGACTTCTCAAAGATTTCAATGGCCTGCTTCATAAGCGGCTCTGCTTCTTTCAAGCGATTGGTAGCCAGATACAACAGGGCCAGATTGTTTATAGATATCGCAAAATTTGGATGTTTTTTTCCAAAAGACTTCTCACAGATTTCAAGGGCACGAGTTATTAATAATTCCTCCTCAGAAAATCTTGCCTGAAAATGATAAAACTGTGATAAATCATTAATTTGTTTTGCTAATAATCCAATTACAGCCTTCGGGATAGAGAAAATTTCAGGCCATAATCTATTGGCAAAAGCGATAATTTCGCTTATGTGCCTATCCATTGTTTTATCCCATGAATAATTAGTTTTAATGGTTTTTTCATTGGCAGGATAGTCGTTATGAATCATAGTAAGTATAAACTGTGTAAAAAATTCAATATTTTCTTTGCTTAATCTCAATCTTGCGACTTCCTGAACAAGGCGATGAATACTGAAGCTTTCATCAGAAATATTTAGACTAATCATGGAGTAGCTGCTCAATTGAGCAAGTGCATTACGAATTGTTCTTGGGTTACCTTTACTTTCCAATATGTTTTTTAATTCTTCCTGACTTACTTGTTCAAGAAATCCTGATATTACTAAAACAATGTTTGATTGATTTATTAAAAGACTATTTGGGATATTATCCGGTGCCAGAAAAGCAGAAATTGTAAGAATAGCTCTTGCGTTTGCGTCGAGCTTTTTCTCAGTCATAGCCCATGTGCGAAGAACAGGCTTATCATAATCCGCCATGGAAAGCTTTTTGGCATCGAAACCAAGCACTTCAAGCTCCACTTCTTCAAAGTCTTTGAGATACTGCTCGAATGTTAAAGTATTGTAGGAGATATATGCCGCCGCCTGCTCCAAAGCGACCGGCAGGCCATCGAGCTTTTCCGCAAGCTCCTTTACTTTTTCATTATCATTACCACAGGCAGGTCTTTTGTCTTTTGTTTTTTGTAAAAGATAATCAGTTGAAGATTCTATTGAGAGCCTGTCAAGGTGTAATGGTTTTATATTGCCTGTCCAGTTCGATAATCTTGAAGTGATGATAATCCTGCCATTTTTAAGTGAAGGCAAGATTTGCTTTATGGCATTGCACATATCAAAATCATCGACATTATCAAAGACAATAAGCCAGTCTTTGCGGGAATGCAATTCTTTTATTACCTGCTGAAAGGCTTCCTGTGACTTGAGATTATCACAGCCGTCGATATCGAGCAAATCAGCAGCCGCGAGTTTTGCAATTTCGACATAAAGACGTTCGACTGCCGATTCCTTACGAATCTGACGTTCGGTTTCGCTTGCTTCTTTGTTATCTGTAAGTTGCTGACTACAATTTACGAAAAGAACAGCCTTATAAAAGCCTTTTTCAAGTGCATACCAGCCGTATTCAATCGCAAGCCGTGTTTTGCCTATACCTCCCAGGCCGTGAATAGCTTTTATAGACAAACCTTTGTCCTGGGTAATCGCTGTTACCTGCGATTCCTTTTCTATATGTTCTACAAGCTTATTGAAATCATCTTCACGACCCTTAAATAAATCCCCCAATGACAAATAAGGAATATTATTGATTGGAAATAACTTACGCATTTGTTCGTGTGTTTTGATATGATTCTGCAGAGCTGAACGAACTTCTTCTACCGTTATTTGTGTTTCTTTCAGATTTTTTCGTATTTCAATAATAATTTGTTTAAGCATTTTGAAATTATTAACAAATTGCTTATGGTCCTCATCGTTGTCGAATTCTTTCCGGGCAAAATCTTCTTCGAGTACTTCCTGCTTCTTTTTAATTTGCGACAACATTAAATCTCTGAAAGCATTAAGTTTTTCATTATCGTTTTTGGCTTCTTTCCATTTTGACCATTTATCCAGGCCAAGAAATGTCCCTATTGATATAAGAAGGGCAGGAATAGCTACTCCTGTGGAATTAAGAGCTTCTGTGAAACCCGTATTAAAATCGAGAAGGGCATATATCAGACTACCCAGCATACTCTGAGTAAAATTAAAAGCACCTGTTGATGATCGCTTCTTTCTCATTTTATATTCCCTATAGATTTCTCCTTTTTAACAGGAGATTCTTTTTTTAATACCAGAATGAGGTCATCCAAGCTAATCAAAATTCCATCTTTTTATATCTATCTGATGACTCCATAAAGCATTTTAAAGTAAAAATATTACAATTCAATCAATATTCTTATATTTTTGCATGAGATAAGGTAAGTTGGTAACTTTCTCCTGTGGGTAATCTGGGGATGCCTTACTAATATTTATATTGTAATAAAAATATAAATCAGTGTGAATCCTGTTAATCTGTGTCTAAAAAAATAAATGGATTCCCGCTCGTTCGGCTCCGCTCAGGACAGGCCCTGCGCGGGAATGACAAAGTCCTTTGCGAGCTTTGCGTCTTGGCGGGAAAATTAGTCGATAGTCTTTAGTTTTTTTCTTTTGGTGAATCATTAGCGTAGAGAGGATAGGGTATAGATAAAAATAAATCTGCGTATATCTGCGTTCATCTGTGGATAGGAAATAAAAGATTAATGTGCACAGCACACCCTATGCTTTTTTTGTTTATTCGTGTTCATCTGCGGATAGTAAAAGGAAGATTGCCGCAGTCGTCCGAAGCGGACTCCTTCGCAATGACAAAGTCCTTCGTGCTTGTTTTATTTCGTTGAGAATTTGTAAATGGTTGTACTTTCGAACTTTTCGCCGGGGCGCAGTTCGGTTGATGGGAAGTGCGGCTTGTTCGGCGAATCGGGAAAATGCTGCGTCTCGAAGCAGAAAGCCGAGCGGTCGCCCGTGTAGAATTGCATGCCCGGCTGATCAGTATAGCACTCCATTTCCCTGCCGGTCTTCGGATCAAAAGCGGTCGCCGCAAGGAACAATGAGCCGGATATCCAGTTAAGAACATAGTTGTGGTCGTACTGGCCGTCACGACCCACTTGCCCAATTTTCGTACTGATGACCTTCGGTGTTCTGTAATCCAGTCCCGTTCCTATGACGCTGAGGATTTCGCCAGTCGGGATTTTATCTGTTCCCGCATTCGTGTACCAGTTTGCGTTAATCATTACCTCATGGCTGAGAATGTCACCGGAGCCGGTCCCGGCGAGATTGAAATAGCTGTGATTCGTCATATTGATTACGGTCGGTTTATCTGTCGTTGCGCTGTACTCGATTCGCAGCTCGTTATCGTTTGTCAGAGCGAATTTCACCGTGCAGGAGAGATTTCCCGGGTAGCCTTCCTCTCCGTCGAGACTCATATGAGTCAGTTGAACGCCCGCTTCGTTATCGTTCTGGAAGGGATAGCCGTGCCAGACTACGTTGTGGAAGCCTTTCGTACTGCCGCCGTGAAGCTGGTGGCCGCCGGAATTGGCGGTGAGAATGTACTCGATGCCGTCTAAAGTGAATCGTGCGTTGGCAATTCGATTGGCGTATCGCCCGATGGTCGAACCTGTCCACGCGTTCTGCACGTAGGAGTTCAGATTATCGTAGCCTCGCACTATGTTGCCTAATGTGCCGTTGCGGTCAGGCACTTCCAGTGAAATCAGCGTGCCTCCGTATTCGATTACTTTCGCTTTCATGCCGTTCGAGTTTGTCAGCGTATAGAGCATCACGTCTGTGCCGCCTGAAGTTGTGCCGAAGAGCGCTGATGTTACCGTTGGATTTTGCGATAGTCCCGCGCTTGTACAAAGTAAAAGAATTGCGATGATTGTCAATCGGTGTATGATAGCAGAATTGATTTGCATAACCTATCCTTTCATCATTAAGCCTCTGTTCGACAGCGCTCACATGAAGCCACTGCGAGCATACTATTTTAGACTATTATAGTCCATTCATCAGGCTATGTCAAGTAATCGCTGGTGCGGTTTTGAGAATAGAGAAGACAGAAATAAAATGAAGAATGCCTCGCTGCGCTCCTAAGAAACTAAGACGGGTGGCATCTTCAAGCTCAGCTTGGAGATGGTTCGGTATGAGTTCACCATCCCCATCCTGAAAAAAATCAGGATGAGGATGCCACCCATTATCTCAGGAAGCTAAGTTT
>JAFGEF010000059.1 GCA_016931715.1 Sedimentisphaerales bacterium | reverse complement strand
AAACTTAGCTTCCTGAGATAATGGGTGGCATCCTCATCCTGATTTTTTTCAGGATGGGGATGGTGAACTCATACCGAACCATCTCCAGGCTGCGCTTGAAGATGCCACCCGTCTTAGTTTCTTAGGAGCGGAGCGAAAAATCTGGGCAGCGAATATATTTCATACAGCGATTGTAAATACTCGTTCGGTAGCCAGATGCTTTATGTTGTTCAGCATGACAAAACAGAATCGGCCAGTTTGAGTTAAGAATGTGCCGTGGGCATCACGTTCGACAAGCTCAGTGCATGCCTGTCCGCGATTCGAAGATTTTTCTATGCAAGGCTGCAAAGAATCTCCACGCCCTGCCGAATTTTTTCATCACTTGTAGCGAAACTTATCCTGAAATGTGTGTCTTTTTCGCTGAAAACATTGCCCGGAATAATCAAGACGTTATTTTCAATGGCTTTTTCGACAAATTTCGTCGCTGTAATGCCTTCCGGCGCTTTTACGAACGCATAAAACGCACCTTCCGGCTTAATAAGCTCGAATTTACCCTTCAAGCCATTGTACAGCAAATCCCTCTTCTTCCTGTACAGCTCAACAAATTTGCTCATATCAAAATCCAGAGCTGGTATCGCGGCTGCCTGGAATGGAGCAGGTGCGCAAACAAATGTGTATTGCTGTATCTTTATCATCTGTTCGATAACTTCCTTGAGCGAATCGTTAGCCGCTACATAACCAAGACGCCAGCCGGTCATCGCATAAGCCTTGCTGAAACCGCGCATCAGGAGTGTTTTTTCATAGTATTTTGTTATACTCGGATACGGACCATCGTAACAGAATTTTTCGTATATCTCATCGGAAAGGATAACTACATCTTTTTTACGTGCAACTTTCGCCAATTCTTCAATTTCATCCTGTGTATAAACTATACCGGTCGGATTGCACGGCGAATTCAGGACAATTATCTTTGTTTTTTCTGTGACAGCCTGGGCAATTTTCTTGACCGGCAGCCTGAAATCGGGGTAACAATCCACAAACACGCATTTCCCGCCGAGCATATTTATTATATGCTTATAAATAACAAAGTACGGCTCTGGAATTATGACTTCATCGCCCGGGTTTATCATAGCCATAAAAGAAAGTAAAATTCCACCGCTTACGCCGCTCGTTACAAGTGTTGCCGGATTTTTCCACCCTGTTTCATTTTCCACCTGATCTGCTATCTTCCTGAGCAGGGTATCGTCCCCAGCCGTCTGTGAATATTTATTGAAACCTTCCCGAATAGCCTTTATTGCCTGTTCTTTGAGTTCTTCAGGTACGTCGAAGTCCGGCTGACCTATCGAAAAGTTCACCGGGTCTTTCATCGAAGCGGCTAATGCAAATACCTTGCGTATGCCGCTCGCATCAATCTTATAAGCTCTGTCTGCAATTATTTTTTTCATAGTGCCAGAACAATAACATTCTGCAAACAGCCAGTCAATAAAATTCTATCTTCACAAAAAGTTTGTAACAGAGAATATAGGGCTTTTGTTTATTACTATTCCCGGCCGGGATTTGTTGAGTGTAAAAATCTTAAGTATAATCTGGCTTTTTCTCATAGGGCTGGTTTTTGGCATAAGCATATTCAAACAGATTTTTTCTTTGCGAACTCTATCAAAGAAAAATGATAACTTAAAGATTCTCAAACGAATGTTTCCTCGTTCTAAATTAATTCTTATTGCTGTATTCTTCCTTTTGTCTTTACTTATTCGTGTCGGATTAGTCAAAATGTCAATTTCCAATATTTCGGAAATCCTCAAAGCAGGGGATTTGGCAAATCTTCCTGAATCATCACATAATGTTCGTGTTTATACAATGCATTTTATGTTGTCAGCCGAAGGTTATATACGCTTTAAAGCTAAACCTGATGATATCGAACAGTTTATTACTAATTCACCGAGTCTTGCAGGTATTACGTATAAAACATACTCAAAAGAAAGAATGAGACTGGCAACTACTGATTATGGCAAAATCCTTGCTTTAGAGTTGAAAGATGATCCTAATCAAGCCCGTTTTATCAAAGATATTCCCGATGATGGACATGAGTATTTCTATTCTGTTAATATACCGCCATCATGGTTTAAAAACGAAATACGGGGCGCGGGAAGGTACTGCAATTTCTCGAACAAGGATAGCTATTGGTCAGAAGAATTGATTGTCGATGACGAAAAAAATATTGTGTATATTAGTAGAATTAGAATTCAATAGATATTCTGGTCATTATGATAAAAAATGCCCGTGATTTGTTATAACACGGGCATGAAACAATCTTTCTGCAAACTGACTAAATAAAGAAAAGCTTACTTCGCAAAGCAACAAGTCCCGCAAGGGATGGCCAGGCTCAAAAAAAAGCCTCACATCTCATCAGAGTTAACGACACGAATAAGAGCCCACGATACAATCATTTAATGCGTCAAGGCGTACATCACAACGTTGATACCCATAGGGTACGAATGCTTTTCTGCATATTCATGGAAGTAGTCTTTGTTTTCGCCTTCTCGTTCCCAGCCGTCACCTACATCGTTGTTATGACAAATCAGCGCGACCATGCGGCCTTTATCATCGAAATAGGACCAGAAATGAGGAGCCTCGTCTCCGACCGAGGAGCCATGATAATATTCGAAACTTTGCCCGCCCATCCATGTATGAATATCCGGTATTTGCGGAAGCTCTTTCAAATCGAATACGAAATGAAATATCGGATGGTCAAGCTTTAACTCTACCGGTTCTCTGTCGGGAAAAACTCCACGCATCTGGTTAAGCATGTTAGCCCATCCGTCCGGATTCCAGAAATCGCTCATCATTACGAATCCGCCGTTGAGTAAATACTTTCTAAGTGCCGTCTGTTCAGGAGTATTGAGTCTTATACGCTGAACACCGGACATATAAATAAATGGGTAATCAGCAAGCTCCGGATCAGTCAGGCGGATAATTTTGCTCTCCGGATTAACATTTAATGATGTTAATTGATGGAGACGGTAAGAAAAGTTCCAGTCGGCGTCAGGATAATCATTATCCCATCCTTCCGTCATGCTGAACGCGCCGGAGGAGTCATACTCAATCCGCACAAAAGTAAAAACATCATCTTTGAATTCAGGATCGATTTCCCACGTCTGAAAATCACTTCGTAACTGCTGCTCGCCCCGCAGAAACGACCGGCCTCGCTGGAATGACTGTCCACGCGGGAATGAACCGCCTCGCCGCTGTGCGATAGTCATAGTTACTATAACACATAGAATAAGGAAAAATAATAGTATAACTTTAATCCGCATCATTTTAATATTTTCCTTCTAATGACAGATATTTATTTTATATGCTATCATATATAACGATTATATATCCCAGACACAACATAGCAAGCTAAAAAGCTATACATGCTGCAATCTATAGACTCTTTGTTTTTTATGCGTGTTTTTGAATCAAAGAGTTGTAACTCAATTTATGATACAGGCTTATGTCAATATTTTGAACATTAGAAATTTGATACATTCCCCCCTGTTTATTCCCCCAACAGCCAAAGATTTACAGGATTTAAACGGATTATTATATACTATGACTCATGCTGCGCAGCGAAAGAAAAGCTAACTTCGCAAAGCAGCAAGTCCCGCAAGGGATGGCCAGGCTCAAAAAAAAAGCCTCACATCTCATCAGAAATATGAAGCTTTAACTGTCTGTTTTTCCCTTTGGGACGCCCAAGGCGATACTACTTATGTTTTGCTAACGTTACTGTTCAGGCGTAGTCTTTAGGCTGTCACCTTTAGGAGGTTGTTCAACATCCAATTTTGTTATTCGATGATCCGATTCGGCGGCATGGATTGCTTCGATACATTCCCGACAGTTTCCGGCTAAAACCACATCACCACGTTTTACACCATTCTCTAACGAAGGGATGGCCGGTTTGCCAATCCGGATGAGCAACGCCTTCGCATTTTCAGGGCCAATGTAAAACTTCTGATTGCAGAGATACTCCATCAGCAATTCTACTACATCACCAGCTCTAAGATTGAGATTCCATGTCTTGCCGGTTTCAACTACGGAGTTGCGGGCTCGTTCAATGTCAACTTTTGAAGCGTAATCTTCCAATCTTGGGCCGGCCCAGGCGCCCTGCCAATTCGGATGTTCTTTGTGCCAGTTCCGAATGAACTCCTCGGCACCATTCTCCGGCTCGGGTTCCTTGCTGACGGCCAGATCAACCATGGAGGCCAATTTGTCATAACCAGGATAGGCTGTTTGGCTATCCATCCGGTAAAGCGCTTGCTCTGCTGCGTGATAGACATCCCAGTCGGGGTCGTTTTTAATGGCAGCAATAAGAGCAGCCCGCGCTCGCGGATCGCGAAATGATCCGAGTGCTTCGGCTGCTGCCTGGCGGGCACGGACTTTGAAAATCTCATCCCCGCCCTTTTTGGCGTTTTCAATGTCCCTTGAAGCCAGCAACTTCGATAAAGGCTCAATGGCTCGATTGTCACCAATTGCCCCCAAAACGCGGCAGAAGTCTTCTTGGGCCGTTGGATGCAACTGGGGCAAGGCATTGATTATAGCCTCAGCGGCCTCCGGTCCACCGATCTTACCCAGGGCATTCAGTGCACTGGAAGATTCGGAGTACTCCTTGCTCTTCGCTTTTTCTACTAATGAGGCAATTTCTTGCTCATCTCTGACGTCAGCCGCATAGGTCCTCGTACAGCAGAGAATACTGATAGTCGCCACCGTTAATAGTAACGTATAAACTCTGTAATCAAGATAGAGTATATATTTCATATTCCTGTCTCCTGAGTGCCGAACATATTATTATATGTTTTATGTTTAACATCATTTACTTATGAAGCTGGTTCCAAAGCAGAGCACGCAAACCATCACTAATTTCCCTGAATGTGACCGCTTGAACATCAGTGTCGCCAAGAGTGCCATTGATTTTTATTGAGGCAACTCGGTTTTGAAGTGAAGACATCAGCCTGTCAAGCTCATTTATGCCGAGCAGATTTATTCCTTTTAATGGCCTTGCAGAGCCGACAGCATATCCTTTGACTGGACTTGCTCTTCCCTTTGTAAGGTCAGCAATAGTCCCTCCTCCGCGAATTTCAACGCCGCGATTAAAATATTCGAAGCTTGGAATTTGAAGAGATGAACCCTCGAATCTAAGTCTGATTTTACCCTGCCCTTTGGGTACGTTTTCACCGAGTTTAAGATTCATTGTATCATATAATGTGCTGACAATCCTGGTTTTAGCCAAATCGGAATCCGTAATCAGGATATTCGCATCACCGGTAAGGCCGTGCAGGCTGGAAAAAACAACAAGCATTCCCTTTCCTGTCATATTTCCGAGAACAGGCTCTGCTTCAGGCAGAAAAATATGCAAAAGCTGGTTAATTTCGACACCTGAAAAATCAGCATTCATATATGTCAGGTATTCCCCTTCAAGCTGTCTTATATTGCCGGATGTTTTTATTATGCCGTTCATCGCTTCAATTTCAGAATAGTCTATGAGAAGCCTCTTCTTGCCAAGATATGCAGAAACTCTGTAATCTGATAAATTTGCACTTCGATAGTTTCCTTCTGACACTGTTCCCTGAACTTCAATGTGCAATGGCTCATATACTCTATTGCCTTCGGCTTTTGAGACGACAAGAGAACCGGATGATATTCCGGAAAAACCTTCCGACTCAGGCCAAAACCGGGCGACCTGTCCTATATTTATGTTTTGCCAGTTTAAATTTGCTTTTGTTCCTGTCCAGTTGTCTATCGGTATTAGAACATTTCCATCTGCATGTCCTTCAAAAGCTTTTATTTTCATATTGTTCAAATTAAGCCGGCGTTCTTCTAATACAATATCAGCAGCAACATCAGCGAGCTTATTATCATTGATATCGATAGAAGTAGATAAATAACCGCTGCCATTAACTGTTCGATTTGCAAGGTTAATAATTCCGGTTGTATTTGCATCTTTTACTAAAACAGAATGTTTATTAGAAAGGTTTAGCAGCCAATTTTGTGCTTCAGTTCTAAAAGAAACCAAATCATGTTTATCAAGCCGGAATCTTGCTTTGGCATTTGCTTTACCGCCTTTATCCTGTATGAGTTCAATTTGGTCAAATACGGCAGTGCCATTCTGGATTATAATCCGCCCTTTGGCACTTTTGGCTTCAATTGGTGATATATTCATATCATTTACAGCCCAGTTACCGGATATAATCATCTGGTTTATATTATCTATCGGAAGATTGACATCCAGACCTGCTTTCATCAGTCCCCTGCATTTAATAGGCAGGTCAAATAATTGCATTGCAGGCTGTAGAGATACTTGTTCGTTATTAATAGTAAATTGCGTAGAGCGTTGGGCAAAATCATACCGGCCTGCAGAACTCCAGTTTCCATCGAACATTTTGAATTGGTCTGTATTATATATCACCTCGTTTGTGTCAATTTGAGCCTGCCAGGATATTTTTATCGGTTCGAGATTATTCTGATTAATCTTGACATTCTCACTTGAGAGATCTGCATGCAATTGAAGGTTAAGCGGCCATATTTGTCCGGTTATTTCAGTTTCGCATTCAATATTTCCGGATATATCAGCAGCATTTATTTCATTCTCGAAAGCGGAATCAAGATTAAATGACAATTTAGCATGTGCATCAGAAAGCTCTTTTGAGGACGGAAGTATCTTACCATCACCTTCAAGCCGCAAATCATTGTATGAGAAGCTGAATTTTTCAACTGCAATATTTTGCATATTTCCATTGGCTATTAATTTCAAGTCGAAAGGTGAATCCTGTTCCTCAATTACTTTTAAGTCCTCTGCTTCGAACGAAATTGCCCAGTTATTTGTATCAGCAGAGAATTGACCTTGTGCATTTATTTTCTGAGCATCTCCCATCTCAAAATTATCAAACTTAATTACCGGCCAGTCAGCAGTAAATTCAGTTTTTACATCTGTCATTTGTATATTATTGTTTTCAGAGCTCCATTTCAGAGACGGTACAGTGACATGCCATTGCGAGTTAAACCAGTTTTCTCCTGAGCCGACCAAATCAGCATTACTTTGCCAGACACCCCAGGGGGACTGACCATGAGTATTTACAAACAAATTAATTTGCCTGTTGCCATTTTCCGGCCAGCTTATAATTCCGGACAATGTGTTCTCATAGCTGATTTCTTTTTCTTTAATTTCTCCATTCAAAGAACAATAAAAATCGCCCCGCCGTTCTTCGATGTCCCAGTTACCTGTAACAGATACTTTATTCCCAACTGTATCAATAAAAATCCTATGTGATTTTAACTGTTTCCCGTCAAATTGCAGCGTACCTTTTGAAACTTTTATCTGCTCAAATGTTTCATTAAATCCATTCAGTAATAAATCCTCGATATTTACTGCAAGTCCCTCTTGTGACCTTTGAATTTCCAAACTTCCCTTTGCCTGATAACTTCCCGCTGCTGCATTTTCAATCTGTAAAATGCCCGATAAACCTGTTTCACGAATGCTCCCGTTCCATTTTGCATTTATCTTCAAAGGTTCCGGTATGCCATCAATCAGATTTTTAAGATACTCAGGCAAGCCATTTACTTTTATATTAACTTCATGTGATAAGTCGATGCTTTGTGCAAGCCTTCCGCCAACATTTATCATTGATGCAATATCACCTTGAAAATCCCAGACATTTTGATTTGATGACTTACTTTCGAATACTATCGGGCTGATTTTTTCATTCTCGCCGTTTTTATCTGAAACGATTGCTGTTCCGTTTAAGATTTCCAGATCAGGTATCTCAAAGCCTTTTCGTTTTTTTTCTGACGATTTTTGCTGAAAGGTATTCAATAATCGCTGTATATTCCAAATACCTGTCTGTTCCTGACGAATATTGACAATCGGATTTTCAAGTCTTGCCTTTTTAAGCTTGAATCCATTGAATAATAACAACGGTATTTTCGTATGATTAATGATGATTTTCGGTACAGTAAGAACTGGAGTATCTTCCATTGGGAGGCTGATGGATAATTTCTGTATGTTTGTTTGCCCGCCGGGACTTATTTGCATCGAATCCACTGTAACCTTTAAAGCATACCTTTGGCTGAGAGTTTTCAGGATTAAATTACGAGGCAGGTCGGTATAAAGTATAACCAGAACCACTGCGGCATATATCAGCAGAAGTAAGAGCAGGATAAAAAGAATTCTATGAATCCATCGCTTCATGATAATTAATACTAATCCGTCTTGTAGTCAACTGGCGGTATATCACCAATGGTATTGGGACCGAAACCAAACAGCCACCAGTCTTCGCGATTGGATTTCCCTACGGCTGGTCCCGAACTGGCAACAATTTCTCCGGTATCTGCCCAATAAGCAACATAAGAAACACTCGCAAAACCTATTTGCCTGATTTTTTTGGTAATTGCAATTTCCGGCGTTACCAGAGTAACTGTATTTGTTAGAGCTGTCGGAGTAGCAAAGGAAGGTATTCCAAATAAAGCTTCGTAGCGGTCAATTCCTACACCGCCGCTGCGTACTTCAACGACAATCTCCGCATCTCCCTTTTTTGCTGATACGCTTACACCCGAAAGAAGCAGCCTGGCACGAAATTCACTGAGCACGAAATCTTTCTCGGCGGGAGAAAAATTATTCGCATCTAAAAATACTGTACGCCCATGAAGCGACTCAAAGGACAAAAGATCGACTGCTTTTACCGCCGCTTCAGACAAAAGAAACTGTTCTGTTGCAGTTCTGGCCGGATCTGTAATACGAACATTCGCACAGCCGCTTAAAACCATAACACAGAATAAAAACAGCATAAAACAACTAAATCGAAACCTGATATATTTTTGTTTTTTCGACATGTATTCACTCTGTTTCTTTAACATAATCAATTTTCTTAATTCACATCATTCAAAAAATATAAACACTTTTTTAATTAAAATCAATTCAAAACAGAAACATTAAGTCTGAGTTTTGCCTGTAAACGGCAAAAACTATCTGTTTTGATAAACTATACTCAGAAATATTTAAAATATTTTAATTTTTTTAAAAATAATAGTTGACATATATTGAATAAAGTTAAATAATTAAATAACATAATCATAATAGTATTATGATATATATACAAAATAATATATAGGATTATAATATAATAAAATACAATAATATTAAAATGCGAGATAAAAATAAAAATCCGAAGGAGCTGTATCTTAAAGTACCTTATCATATTTTAAATCTCGATGGAATAAACTTGAGTGAGAAAATGCTTCTTTCTCATATTTACAGTTACGGCGTAAATGGCTGCTGGGAAAGCAATGAAACTCTCGGCATAACTTTCATGGTTGATGAACGCTCGATTTCGCGATGGGTAAAAAACCTTAAAAAGAACAGCCTTGTGTACTGGGTTCATCCCAAGGGCAGATATAGAACGCTATGGGCAAAATCACATCTGGAAGTAAAAGAAGCAAAAGAATTGTTATACATGGGAGAAAAAATCAATAAAGAAGCAGTTATAAATGGTCATGCTGCACAGATTCTACTCGGACAGAATTGTCGTGGGGGTATAGACAAAACTGTCGTACCTACTGCGACAAAAGATGTATTTCAAGTACGACAGATTTGTCTACATATTAATAACACAACTAATAAAGATATTATAGAAAGGACTATAGAGCAGCCTCCGCCTTTGCCTGCCGGGGGGCAGGCTCCGGCTGCTCTTGCTCAAAGAACACAGGCTCGGCAGGAAACAATTGATAATTTTAAGCAAAAGTTCGGATTCGGCAAAATGGGGACATTTACTCCGATGCCGGATAACCAGTTCCAGGAAAGAGTCCGTCAGCAAAGAAACGCCTTGCTTGAGTTAAAATAGAAGATGACATATATCCCCCGCCGCTGTATAATAGCGATATGAGATGACAATTGGAGTTACATTATGAATAAGGAAATTGCAGTTAAAAAGAATATAGCGATAAAAGCATTCCGAGCAATATATGTTGTATTGATATGTATTATTTTATTGCTTATTTACATATTCGGACGTGCGAGGAATTCATACATTTACTGGGGTATCAATCAAAGTGTTGCACAACAGCTTAATAAGCAGCCGAATGAGCTTACTTCTGACGACTTCAAAAAAATCGAAACAATCTCAATATATAAAAGTTCATGTCCGAATTTGAAACACCTTAAAAATTTACCGAAGTTAAAGTATTTGCACCTGGACAACCAATCCAAACCTCTCGACTCTCCTCCTGCATGGATAACTATGGTTCGTAACTTTCTTAGAATAAACACCAATAATCAATTAGAGCTCTTTGACCTTAAACCATTAAAAAAACTTAAGAAATTGGAATCACTTGTCATTTATTCTCCGGATTTTAGTAATATAAAGCCCCTTGCAAAGCTTAAAAATCTCAAAGCTATTTCATTGCGTTCATCAACTGGCAGTCCAATAAAAGATATAAGTCCCCTGTTATCACTGAAAAATTTACAGTTCCTGGATATTGAACGTTTAGAAAATAATCAGATAAACTCTCTGTCAAAACTTACAAATTTACAGGAGCTTTCCATTAGGATTAGTTCGGTCGCAATTGACATAAGTTTTATCACCAGTCTTAAAAATCTTCAGAAACTGACTCTTGATGGCAGCATAGCTGATATAACCCCTCTTTCCAAACTATCTAAACTGCAAACGCTTGAGCTTTATAATGGCATCTATACCGATATAAGCCCTCTTTCGGAACTTAAAAACCTGCAGCAGCTTAGTTTATTCTCATCAGTGATAAATGATGTAAGCTTCTTGACAGAACTGAAAAATCTGGAGTATCTTTCTTTAGACTTATCAGGGTTAAAAGATGTAACACCACTTGCAAAACTCATAAACCTGCAATATTTACATCTTGACGCTTCAAATATAAAAGACATCACACCGTTATCTCAATTAAAAAACCTGAATATTCTTAATATTGCACACCTGCATGTAAATGATATAAGCCCGCTTGCAGAACTGAAAAATCTGCGGGAACTTTTTCTTTCTGATTCGGGAATAAGTGACATCAAACCATTGGAAGGATTAATAAATTTACAGCATATTTACCTTTGGAATACAAATATAAAGGATATTTCGCCATTAAAAGGATTAATAAATTTGAAAAGACTTGAATTTCAAAATTGTAAAAGTATTACTGACGAGCAGATACAGGATTTGCAAAAGTCACTGCCGGAATTGAAAATCAAAAGATAATAGAAACCGTATTGAGAAAGAACATGACAAAGGAAATCGCAGAAAAAAAGAAAAGGCGGCTGTTAAAGGTAATTGGAGTGTGCTTTATCGCAGCGTCTGTGTTCATTCTTTTTGTTTTGTGGAAAAATGATTATTGCACTGACAAAGAAAGCGATAAAATTATTCATAGAATTGTCGCCAGGTCATTACAAATAAATGACCCGAATAAGCTTACGATAGCAGATTTTGAAAAAGTGGAAGATATTACTCTAAACTTGACAGAAATAACAAGCCTCAGGTCGCTCGCTAAACTTAAAAACATTGAAAAGATTAGATTTATTTTTCTCTGGGGATCTATGAATTATGATATTGATTTCAAGCCGCTTGCTAAACTTCATAATCTTCGTGAGCTTCAAATTTCTATCGCGGAAACTTATTCTCCTAAAGTACCACCTAATAAATTTAAATGGTATGATATAATTTTATTTTTTCTGCGAAAGGCAAAACAATCTATCCCTCATCGAAAAGACATATTTGATATCGGCAGACTCAAATCACTTAAGCATATTGAAATTTTGACAATAGAATACTACGAAGTATGCAATTTTGAGGCCCTTGCGAGTTTTCCAAAACTGGTTCATCTGAACCTTACTCGAGCTAAAATTAACAATTCTGATTTTCTCAAGAAACTTACGAATCTGAAATACCTTGAGCTTAGCAATACAGATATTAATGATATTAATCCTATACAGGGTCTTGTAAACCTGGAGTATCTTGGACTTGAAAGAGCGGACATAACGGATATAAGCCCCCTTACGAATCTCAAAAATCTCCAGGAGCTTGATCTTAGATCCACAAAAGTCAATGGTGTTAATACCCTGATAAAACTTACGAAATTAAAAACTCTTAATCTGAGAAATGTACCGCTTAGTGAAGAACAAATTGACGAACTTCAAAAAGCATTGCCAAACCTGAAGATTGAGAAATAATATGGTAAAGGAAATGACTTATAAAAAGAATAGACGTTTGATGAAAATAATAATGGTCTGCCTTATCACCGTGGTTGCGTTCGGACTTTTTTTAACATGGTACAATGTTTATTCAACTCACTCGCAATCTTATAAAGAAAGCGAAAAGTTCCTTAATGAAATTGCAGCCTTATCGTTGAATATAACTGATCCGAACAGTCTAACTTTACAGGATTTTGAAAAAGTGGAAGAAATTAGACTGCGTATATATCATATGAAAACTCTCAAGCCGCTTTTGAAACTCAAAAATCTTAAAAGGTTCATGTTTTTTTATATTGTTGGAAGTATGGATCTGAATATAGATTTCGGACCTCTGGCACAACTTGAAAAACTTCGCGAGCTTGAAATCTCTCCTATAAATATTACTTTTGCTCCAACTTCTAAAAAAAGTCGATGGTACGATGTGTTTTTAGCTATTGTGCATAAAATAAAGCCCCCTGCTCCTCAAACTGGATTGTTCGATCTGGGCAAGCTCAGGAAACTAAAACAGCTTGAGAGTCTGACGATACAATATAATAATACATGCAATTTCGAAGCTCTTGCGAATCTTTCAAACCTCAAGCAGCTTAATTTGCGAGGATCTTATGTTCGTGATGATGAGTTGGAAGAGCTTAAAAAGATGTTGCCTGAGCTTAAGATTGTGAGGTAAGTAACGAATTAGCAGATATTTATAGTATTTTGCTTTCTATTTATTGACAAAGCGGGAGAAAGGGATAGGATAGAATAAGTGCATCATTAAGTGTAGGGTGCGATGCATCGCACCATTTAAAAGATGGGAGAAAAAGGTGCGATATATCGCACCCTACATATTCTTTTGCTCTTTTGCCTGTTTGGGATTTAGAATTTAGAAGTTAGGATTTTATCCTTGTGAAAGGATTATTATGGATGTTGAGGCGTTTCTTTTATGCGATTGTGCGACTGACCAGCAGGGGAAACTGAATATTCTCGGCGCATTTGACAGGCTGTATGCGAGAAAGATGCCAGCCGTGCATCCCGCCTGCGCAGTAGCGGTGCGTTTGCGATTTTCCAAATTCGAGGAAGGCGACCACGCGATAAAAATCAATTTTATCGATGACGACGGCAATCCCGCCGGACCTGTGCTGGAAAGAACCATATCAGTGAACATGCCGGAACACGATAATTCCTGCATTCGCAACATTATTCTGAATATTCAAGGTCTGCGGCTGAACAAAACAGGCGAATACCGGTTCGATTTCGCCGTTGACGGCCAGCAGGAAGCCAGTTTGCCTCTTAAAGTTATCGAGGTTCAGGAAAGAGCTGAACAGGAAGAATTGTAAAAAAGCATGCAAAAGGGAAAAAATTAAAGAATTATTGTCTTTATTTTTAAATTTTTGTTATCATATATGTTTTGTGTACCTGGCTGCGTAGCCGGGCGAAATTATAGTATTCAAAGGAGTATTAAGGAGAAAAAATTATGAGCGAGGTTTATAAAACAAGAGCATGTAAAGTCTTACTGTTTGCCGGATGCGTGCTGCTTTTTGCAGGTGCATCGACAGTAAATGCCGAAGAGAATATCATCGGCGACTGGGTTTTCACAATGGAAATGCCTGATATGGGAATGGGAATGGCGATGAATATGAAAATCAATTCCACATTCAGCAAAGGTACTGATGGTGCAATTACCGGAACATGGCAAATGGTTTTTGAAATGCCCGAAGGTATGGGTCCCGGTCCCGGCGGACCCGGAGCGGGTGGTCCTGGCGGCGATATGGGCGGTATGCCTCCAATGCCCACAATGAAAGTTGTGGATGTTAAAATAGACGGCCAAAAGCTGACCTTCACACAAAAAATGGAAGGCGGCGATGCAGGAATGGGTATGGGTGATTTCTCACAGAAATTTACCGGTACCATCAAAGGTGATGCAATTGAAGGCAAAATGGCAATGGAAGGCGGCGGTGATATGGGTATGGGACCCATGGAATTTACACTGAAAGGCGCAAGGAAAGCCGCTGGTGCAGCGACAACAACCGCAGCCGCAGCAACCGGTCTTGAAGGTGAATGGGAATTCGTAACAATTTTCGGTGATATGGGGATGGAAATAAAAGCAAAGGCCGTCTTCAAAAAAGGAGCGGATGCAAAATATACCTGTACATGGGAAAGCGTACCGACAGAAGGTATGGGCGGTATGGGTGACATGCCGGCGGTCAAAGTTGTGATATCCGATATTAAGCTTGACGGCGAAAAACTCACATTCGTCCAGAAGGTAGATTTGTCTGCGATGCAGATGGGAGAAATGACATCCAAGTTCGCAGGTACTCTTAAAGGCGACAAGATTGAAGGTGCTTTGACAAGTGATATGGGAGAGTCGAAATCAGTCGGCACCCGCAAGAAATCAGCGGCAGCCGTTGTTTCAACCGCAGCAGCAGGCGGCGATGCTCTTACTGGAAACTGGGAACTCAAGCTGAACACTGGTGATACGGGAATGGGAGCGCCTTCGGAATTTACAATAAATTCAACCATTACCAAAAGCGCCGATGGAAAATATGCCATGACATGGGAACAAGTTGGCGATGCTGGCGGGATGGGTCAAATTGTGGCTAAAAATGAGGACATCAAGTTAGATGGCCAGAATCTTACTTTCGTTCATAAAGTAACCATAATGGATATGGAAATGGCATACAAATTCACCGGAACAGTTAAAGACAACGTAATGAATGGCAAGCTGGCAGGTACCGGCGGCGGTGATATGGGTATGCCTGCGATGGAATTAACTTTGACAGGTAAGAAAAAATAGAATTTATTGTAAGCAGGTTTGTTCTATCGTTTGCCTGAGGAACCTTGACAATTGCCTATTGTCAATATACAGGTTCAGGCCGCTCAGGCAGCGATAGAACACTGCTTATTTTTTTTAGTGATATTCAGATTGGCACTTCCGGTTGGTATGAGGAAAGACTCGAAGCATTTCTCAAGCTTCTTACGAAAGAAAAATCATCTATATTATAGTTCAGGCATAAAAGCTGGTACTGTGATGAAACCTATAACTTGCTTGAAAAATACAATATCGGCTATTGCATTCATGAAGTCGTCTTGCATAGTGAATTTAGATATAATTTATGTTCGTTTTCATGGTACGAGCAGAAGCTATTCAGGTGATTATCCAAAATCACAATTGTAAGAATGGGCATAATGGCTCGAAGAACAGGTTGCAAATGCACGTGCAATTCATGTCTATTTTAATAACAAGAGTTTTGCAAAAATGAGAAAAGGCATATATTATTTAAGAAAATCGTTCGGCGATTTTCTTAAAATAATAAATTGCCACCCGTGTAACTCTTTAATAGGTAATATTTTAGGTTTAGAAAGAAAAAATTATAAAATAAATTTTTTCTTTCCAAAGTATGCCTTTTCTCATTTTTGCAAAAGTTCAGTTAATAACAACGCCTCCGGCTTTCGCATTCAAAAACGCAAAACAATTACAAGAATTTGTGTAACCAGATGATATTGAAATGCCTTTACTTGTAAAAGGACTTATGATAATATTTTCAAAAAGCAGTCTTTCTCATAATAATTACTAAACAGATCTGTGTTTATTTGAGGCATCGACATCTGCATGAAAAGGAAACGAATATTTGTATTACTTTTATTATTGTCAGGCTCGTTAATTCTTTTCTATATTAATCCGTTAGGTGCATCAAAAAATGAGTTGGCAAAACGTATTGCTGAGGCGGTTGAAAATGGAAATCTTAAACAAGTACGTTTTTTGTTATTCAGAAGGGCAAATATTCATATACTGAATGATGACAAGGAAACACTTCTCCACACAGCAATTCGTTGGAAACACAAGAAAGTTGCAGAACTACTAATCCAAAAAGGCATTGATATCAACTCAAAGGACAAACATGGTGAGACGCCATTATTCATTGTTGTTGGCACATGTGGTTATATACCTTTAATAGAAGATGCTAATAGCTATTGCGAAAGAGGATCACATTTTTATTGTGAGAATGAACTTGACAGAGCAATAGAAGATTTTAATACTGCTATTCAATTAGACACTGAAAATATAGATGCATATTTCTTACGAGGCAGAACATGGGCCGAAAAAGGAAATGTTGAACTTGCCATAAAAGATTGGAAAGAAGCCATACAAATTGACTGGAAAAATGCTTTAGATATATATTTCGATAAGGACTTGCTTAAAGCACCCGATGCTGAACTTGATGCCCTGATAAGAGAAACCGTTCTAAAACATTTAACTGATATTGATACAGTAACAGGATATGCCGTTTATTACGGTGGAATTCCAGGTGATTTTTACAAAGCTTCATTGGTGTTATCAAATCCTTTCGAAGAGAAATTATTTTTAAATATGCTGGAAAACGATAAACCTGTTGTTCGTGCAATGGGAATTATCTGTCTTGCAAGAAAAGATTTAACTCATTATGAAAAAAATATTAGTTTACTTTATTCGGATGCCTCAGAAGTAGAATACGTTCCAATTGGCTGTGGTGTAAATCATATATCTTTAAGTGACTTAACAAAAAATCTAATCAATAGTCCTAAAGAGCTTGATTGTTTTGCCCCTGAACATATGAATCGGATATTAGAAGAAAATAACGATGCAGCCAATCTTCAAAAAGAAAAAATTGACCTTATTCAATTTCTGCTTTCGAAAGGAGCTGAAGTTAATATAAAAAATATTTCCGGTAATACCCCCTTGCATTATGCTGCCTCTCAGGGCGAAAAAAATATAACTGAGTTGCTCATTTCTAAAGGGACAAATCTGCATATACAAAATATCGACGGACAGACCCCTTTACACTCTGCCGTATATTATGGGTATAAAGACATTATCAAATTGCTCATAGAAAAAGGGGCTGATTTGAATATCAAAGACAAAAAAGGCAGAACTCCTCTAAAATTGGCAATAGAAATGAACTATTCCGGTATAGCTGACCTTCTGCGTCAGCACGGTGCTATAGAATAAATTAACAATTAAGCTGCTCATTCTTAATGTATTGCTTAATAGTCTTCTGAAGGTCATTTCGAAGAACACGAACGTTGATATTTATTTGTATCAGCTCACCGAGCAAAACTCCTATTGCTTATGACATATATAAATTACCTGAGCTTAATTGAGCCGTTGTGCGTTTCAAGTTTCAGGACGCCCTGGCCGTTGCGAACTATTCCTGTAAGATGTTTCCTGCCGAGGTCTCCGCTGACAGTTACAGGCAGTTCGGTATCGATAGAGCCGTTATGAGTGGAAATATCAACACGTGCGGAATATTCCAACGGAGTTGTTACGTCTATACCGCCGTTATGCGTTATCATAGTAATGTCACTGTCAGGTGCGGCTGCATCTGCAAAATCCGCTTCGACCTTGCCATTGTGTGATAAGAAGTTTATATCGCCTGAGATTTCATCTGCTTCAATTGCGCCGTTATGGGTTTCAAGCCTGGTTACTCCGGAAACTTTTCTGACAGATACCTTCCCATTGTGCGTTACCGCATTTGTATTGCCTGAGACATTCTCAATTTCTATCCTGCCGTTATGACTTTCAAGTTCGAGGTCAACCTTATAAGGGAGCATTATTTCCAGGCTAACGCTCACAGAACGATTAATCAGATTATCAGGCTTATCGATTTTGAAGATTAATTTTTCGCCGGACTGCTCAAAACTCAGCTTAGTCATTTCGACAACTTCTTCCGCCGCTTGTACAGTTGACGCATGTCCTGTGATTGTTGCGATAATATTGCAGTCGGCTACATCATCGCCCGTTACCTCAATTGAGCCGTTGTGTGTTTTAGTCTGAAAACCAGAGCTGGGGAATAAAGTTGCTGCCGGCATGTGGACTATCTTTGTGAATTTCTGCGACTGGTCGATACAGCAGATATTAATACAGCCGCAAAAAATTAACGAAAATAGCAGTATGAATCCGTATAGTTTAATTTTTTCCTTTTTATTGTTCATAGTTCAAACTCCAAAGAATTCTTTTTATAATTTGGCTACCTGCTTTCGCGAGCATGACTACCGAATAGTATAATTAGACAATTATCTTATAATTAGTCGCTGTAAAGTATAAATTATTTCAAAAAAAACGAAATCTTTTTTTCGTGCCTTTCCTGTATTTCTGTATATATTATTATTATGAATCCGAGAATCTTACTTGTGAATCCGCCGATTTATGACTTTGCGGCGTACGATTTCTGGCTAAAGCCATACGGGATGTTGAGCGTGGCCGGAATGATACGCGGGAAGGCTGACTTTGCCCTGTTCGATTATATCGACCGGCTGAATCCTTTCATGGCCACTCAAAAGCAGCTCGAATCCGATCAGTGGGGTCGAGGCATGTTCTATTTTGAAAAAATATCCAACCCAGATTGTCTGAAGGATATCCCCCGCTATTTCCGCAGGTTCGGCCTGCCGCGAACTGAGCTTGCGAACTTTCTGAAAAATGAAAAATCCTTCGTTTTCGTACTTATTCAGACTACAATGACATACTGGTATCCGGGCGTATATGAAGTGATAGAAGACATTCGCAGTTTTTCCCCTGAAGCAAAGATTATATTAGGTGGAAATTATGTTACCCTGTCTCGCTCTCACGCTGAAAAATCAGGTGCGGATTTGCTTATTCATGGAACAAATCTTGAGCCGCTCTGGAAGTTTCTGAGTATTACACCTGACCAGTCACAGCCTGCTTTGTGGGAAGTTTATAAAGATTTAAAAACCGGCGTTCTCAAATTGACTGACGGCTGTCCTTTCAACTGCACTTACTGCTCGGTGCCGAAAGTTTATGGCAAATTCAAGCCCCGCAACCTCGAACATGCTTTTGACGAATTAAAACTCTTGTATGATCTTAGTGCAGAGAATGTCGCATTTTATGATGACGCCCTGCTGTTCGAGCCTGAGAAGGTTATAATTCCTTTTCTAAAAAAAGTCGTGAACAGCGGAATTAAAATCAATTTTCATACTCCCAACGCTCTCAATGCGCGTTTCATCACAAACGATTTGGCAAAGCTTATGGTTCAGGCAGGTTTCAAGACTTTTTATCTTGGCTTCGAAAGCGCATCAACAAAATGGCAGAAACAAACAGGCTCGAAAGTATTTTCACAGGAGCTTGCTCATGCAGTCGAGCGGCTTTTCGATGCTGGCGCAGAAGCGAAAAACATTACCGCGTATCAGATTCTCGGCCATCCTCAAGGTGATATGCAGGAGCTTGAAGAATCGATGCACTTTGTTCACAGCCTTGGAATTCGCGGGATGCTTGCCGATTTTTCCCCGATACCCGGCACGCCTGATGGTGAATCCTGCCGCAGGTGGGTGAACCTTGATGAGCCGCTGATGCACAATAAAACTGCGTTTCCGATTATCATGCTCGGCTTCAACGAGTCAAACCGGCTTAAAGACCTGCAAAGACAATTAAATAGGACAATTGGTAATTAAAGAATGTTGATTTTTCAGATTATCATGTTAAAGTATAGACCATGCAGAATCCGAAACTGAAAAGTGAAGAAGTAATTTCAACAATTGAGAAGCTTCTGATGAGAATTACCGAGCGTTTCCCCGACTCAGGCCTTTCCAAAGTATGCGAAGATTTGCTTGAGCTTTCGAAAGAATCTGACAGAACAATCCAGTGGATTTCCAAACCGAATTATATAATAAGGTTATTAGTGGCATTATTTCTGTCGATTTTGGCGATTGTTCTTGTTTACTCCGTTATACATATCGATTTTGAAGTAGGTCGGTTCGGGCTGGCAGAGTTTGTTCAGTCATCAGAGGCGGCCTTAAATGAAATTGTGCTTATAGGCGCAGGCGTGGTTTTTCTGGTGTCATTCGAGGCACGAAGAAAACGCAAGCGTGTGATAACCGCGACAAATAAATTACGATGTTTCGCGCACATTATAGATTCACATCAGCTTACTAAAGACCCGGACCGAGTTTCAAAAATCTATACAGTTACCCAAAACTCGCCAAAACAATCTCTCGATGAGTACGAGCTTGGCAGGTACCTGGATTACTGCTCCGAGATGCTTGCCCTGGTTGGTAAAATCGGTTTCCTTTATGTCCAGGACTTCAATGACCCGCAGGCAAATAACGCGGTGAACGACCTTGAAGTCCTGACGACCGCTATGGCACGAAAAATCTGGCAGAAGATTATGATTCTGCGAATAGACAAGCAATAAATACCAGTCATCATTGAAATGTGATATAAATATACGGAGAAAATCAAAATTATTTAACTTTTATGATTACATACATACTATTAATATTGGGTTTTGCTTTATTAATAAAGGGCGCCGATTATCTTGTTAAGGGGGCGTCCTCTATGGCAAAAATACTTAAAGTCAGTGACCTGATAATAGGCCTTACTATAGTCTCCTTCGGAACTTCAATGCCGGAAATGGTAGTAAATATTTTTGCAAGCGCAAAAGGCAATTCCGAAATTGCAATTGGAAATATTATAGGCAGTAATATTTTCAATATACTCGTTATACTCGGTGTCTCTTCTATTGTCTCTCCTCTTGTTGTTACAAAAAGAACTGTATGGATAGAAATTCCTCTAACTCTGTTTGCGGCATTAATGCTCGGATTACTGGCAAATGATTACATTTTCACAAAAAGCGGCTTTCACGGATTGACAAGAAAAGACGGCTTGCTCTTGCTGTTTTTTCTTGCTGTTTTTATTTATTATATATATCACGTTGCAAGAAAAGAGAAAAACTGCGTAATATCTTCTGTAACACAGCCGTTTTCTATATCAAAATCAATTTTGGCTTTTGCTGCAGGACTGGCCGGTCTGTCCCTGGGTGCAAAACTTGTCGTTGATAGCGCCGTATCTTTAGCCGAAAAACTCGAGGTAAGCCAATCTTTGATAGCTCTTACAATAGTTGCGGCAGGAACAGGACTTCCGGAACTCGCTACATCGGCAATTGCCGCATACAGGAAAAACAGTGACATTGCGGTAGGTAATATTGTCGGATCAAATATTTTAAATATATTTCTGGTTCTCGGAATAAGCTCCTCTATAAAACATATTCCTTTGCAATCCAGAAATAACATAGATATTGGAGTTGCTGTGCTTGCAAGTCTAATCTTATTTGCTGTAATGTTTTTAGGCAAAAAACATATTCTCGACAGATGGGAGGGATTCATTTTTGTCACAATATATGTTATTTATACCGTTTTTCTTATTATTCAGGGTTAATACGACCTGATAGAAAAAAAATACCTCGTCATTTTATTGATTTTCACAAATCAGCAAAATACAATATTGATGTTTATAAATTATTAAATTTTATCAAAATATGCTGAAAGCCATTTTATGATTACTTATATATTATTGATTGCGGGTTTTGTGCTGCTGATTAAAGGCGCAGATTTTCTTGTTAAAGGAGCATCTTCTATTGCAAGAATATTCAACATAAGCGACTTGATAATCGGTCTTACCATCGTTGCTTTTGGAACTTCAATGCCGGAAATGGTAGTAAATATTTTTGCAAGCGCAAAAGGCAGTTCCGACATTGCAATCGGCAATGTTGTGGGCAGTAATATTTTCAATATACTCGTTATACTTGGTGTCTCATCTGTAATTTTTCCGCTGGTTGTAACGGCAAGAACTGTATGGATAGAAATCCCATTAACTCTGCTTGCGGCGTTAATGCTCGGTTTATTGGCAAATGATTATATATTTACAAAAAGCAGCTTTCATGGATTATCAAGAATAGACGGTTTATTATTGCTGGTTATTTTTGCTGCATTTATGTATTATATATTTCTCGTTGCCAGAAAAAAGGAAAAAAGTCCTGATACATCATCAGAAACACAAAGGTTTACTCTTACAAAATCTATTTTGATAGTTTTTATTGGTTTCGTGGGCTTGTTTATCGGCGCAAAACTTGTCGTTGATAATGCTGTTGCTTTGGCGGTAAAGCTTGGGGTAAGTCAGTCTTTAATAGCCCTGACAATAGTAGCGACTGGAACAAGCCTTCCGGAACTCGCCACATCTGCATTTGCGGCATATAAGAAAAACAGTGACATCGCGGTAGGTAATATTGTCGGATCAAATATTTTTAATATTTTTCTAATTCTTGGTACCAGTGCGTCTATCAATCCTATAGAACTGAGTTCTAAAAACAACATAGATATCGGGGTTGCTGTACTTGCAAGCCTGATTTTATTTATTGTCATGTTTTCAGGCAAAAAACACATTCTCGACAGATGGGAAGGCGCAATTTTCCTTGTAATGTATATTGCTTACACTATTTTCCTGATCATTCAAGGTTAAGCCGCCCTGATAGAATAGAGAAAGATGCCTCTGCATTTTTTTTGATTTCCACAAATAAGCAAAGTACAATATTAAAAAGTGTGATGTTAGAAACAATGATGGTTAACAATTCTTTTTCAGGAATGAGCTATGAAAAACAAAATATTATCAAAAATCTACTCAAACGCAAATACTCGACTTTTGTCTGGTATGCTGCTTTTTATACCATTTGGTGTGATACTTTTAATAATACACTGGTTATTCACCTGGGTTGCCAGTATGGTTCGGCCATTAATAAACTTTCTTATGAAAATATTAATACGCATTCCATTTATAAATGCTTTACCAGATACTTTAACAACTATTTATGTAGTAATTTTAACAATAATAATTCTGCTCTTGATTGTTTACCTTATCGGCTGGATAGGACAACGAGTAATAGGTAAGAAACTTCTGCATATTACAGAAAAACTGGTTCAGAAAATACCGCTTGTCCGGAGTATCTATATCGCAACAAAACAAGTCCTTCACTCAATTTCTATGCCCGGCCAGACTGCATTTAAATCAGTAGTTCTAATAGAGTTTCCAACGCCGGGCATGAAAGCAATGGGCTTTGTTACAGGTTATATACACGATTTAAGTGGTAATAAATACTGTAAAGTTTTAATACCTACTACACCAAATCCAACTACCGGATTCTTTGAAATAGTTCCGGTTGAAAAAGTTATTGAAACTAATCTTTCAATTGAAGAGGCTTTCAGAATAATTATTTCCGGCGGAATTGTAGCTCCGGATGTTTTAAATATTTCACCAAAATATATGAAGGTTTAAATAATTCATGCGTCATTAACTGTTTAATACAAAATATATTTTTAGGGGAAATTTCCATGATTACATATATATTATTGATTGTGGGTTTTGCTTTGTTAATTAAAGGGGCTGATTTTCTTGTCAAGGGGGCATCATCTATCGCAAGAATATTCAAAGTTAGTGACTTGATAGTCGGTCTTACCATTGTCGCATTCGGAACTTCAATGCCCGAATTGGTAGTAAATATTTTTGCAAGTTCAAAAGGCAATTCCGACATCGCAATCGGCAATATTGTGGGGAGTAATATTTTCAATATCCTCATTATACTCGGTATCTCATCTGTCATTTTTCCGCTGGTTGTGACAAAAAGAACCGTATGGATAGAAATCCCTCTAACCCTTTTTGCGGCATTAATACTTGGATTATTGGCAAATGATTACATTTTTACAAAAAGCGGCTTTCGGGGATTAACAAGAATTGACGGTTTGATTTTATTGTTTATCTTTGCCGGTTTTTTATATTATGTATTTCTTATAGCAAGAAAAAAGGAAAAAAGCCCGGACACAACATCAGAAGATGCTCAGTTTACGCTTACTAAGTCGATTTTATTCGTCGCTATCGGATTTGCCGGCCTGTTCATAGGTGCAAAATTTGTTGTCGATAATGCAATTGTTTTGGCCGCAAAACTTGGGGTAAGCCAGTCTTTAATAGCTCTGACAATAGTCGCAGCAGGAACAAGTCTTCCGGAACTCGCAACATCAGCAATTGCGGCATATAAGAAAAACAGTGACATCGCGGTAGGCAATATCGTAGGTTCAAACATCTTCAATATCTTTTTTATTCTCGGTATCAGCGCATCTATTAAACCAATTTCTTTGCAACCAAAAAGCAATATAGATATTGGAGTTGCCGTCCTTGCAAGCCTGATTTTATTTATTGTCATGTTTTCAGGCAAAAAACACATCCTCGATAGATGGGAAGGAGTTATTTTCCTTTTAATATATGTTATTTATACTGTTTTCCTGATCATGCAGGGCTGATATAACTTGATAGATTTTAATATGCAGTTAAACATATTGCAGGAATAGTGAGGATAGTAATATGGAAATAAACGAAAAACTGGAAAATCTTTTTGTAAAAGAAGATTCTATTTCTCAAAGGTTTCAATTAAATACTGCCATAGAGCAAAGAGAATATCTCATTAATGGGCAGTTGAAACATTGGCAGGGACCTGTGCAGGATGTATATTCACCTGTATATATAAAAACAGCAGATGAATATTCGCAGAAATTTCTCGGTCAATATCCCCTATTGACTGAAAAGGAAGCTCTTGAAGCATTAGATGCAGCAGCGCAGGCTTATAATCACGGCAGAGGAAGCTGGCCTACCCTCTCGATTCAGAACAGGATAAAGCATGTCGAGGAATTTGTCAGCCGCATTAAACTGGTACGAGACAAGGTTGTTAATCTTCTCATGTGGGAAATAGGAAAAAGCTTAACTGATTCCGAAAAGGAATTTGACAGAACGATTGCTTATATAACAGATACGATAGACGCATTAAAAGAGCTGGACAGGACTTCATCCAAATTTGTAATAGAGCAGGGAGTAATCGGGCAGATTCGCCGTGCTTCTCTTGGCGTTGTATTATGTATGGGACCATATAATTATCCTCTGAATGAAACGTTTACTACTCTTATTCCGGCTCTTATCATGGGCAATACGATAATATTTAAGCCGCCCAAATTAGGAGTCCTTCTGCATCAGCCATTATTGAAAGCATTTCAGGAGTCTTTTCCAAAAGGTGTCGTAAATACTGTATATGGTTCGGGACAGAAAATCATAAGCCCTTTAATGTCTTCCGGTAAAATAGATGCTCTGGCTTTTATAGGTTCGAGCAAAGTTGCCAATATTCTTCAGAAGCAGCATCCCAAGCCGCACCGATGCAGATTCGTACTGGGTTTGGAAGCAAAAAATGCCTCGATTATTCTTGATGATGCTGACCTGGATTTAACGGTTAAGGAGCATGTTTTAGGAACACTCTCCTATAACGGCCAGCGCTGCACAGCGTTAAAAATATTATTTGTTCACAAAATAATTGCTGAGCGGTTTCTTGAAAAATATACAGATGCCGTTGAAAAACTCAAGTTTGGTTTGCCATGGGACGAAGGTGTGTTTTTAACTCCACTGCCTGAACCAGGCAAAACTGATTATCTGGCTGAGCTTGTTAAAGACGCCCAAAAACATGGAGCGAAAGTAATTAACAAATACGGCGGTTTAACAAACAAGTCCTTCTATTACCCTGCTGTTTTATATCCTGTAAATTCCAAAATGAAAGTTTATAAAGAAGAACAGTTTGGTCCTGTCGTTCCGATTTTGCCGTTTGAAGATATTGAAGTCCCGATTAAATATATTATCGAATCAAGCTATGGCCAGCAGGTCAGCATATTCGGCGTTAATTCAGACATGATTGCAGACCTGATCGATCCGCTGGTTAACCAGGTCTGCCGGGTAAATATAAACAGCCAGTGCCAGAGAGGGCCTGATACTTTTCCATTCACCGGAAGAAAAGATTCTGCAGAAGGTACGCTTTCGGTAACAGATGCATTGAAAGTATTCTCCATTAGGTCACTTGCTGCAGCTAAAGAGAACGAAATTAACAAGGAAATTATCAACCAGATTGTACGAGAGAGAAAATCAAATTTCCTGTCAACCGATTATATTTTGTAAATATATAGTTCAAGTTAATAATAACATAATGAATTTATCTAAAAAGCTTTATATATTGAGCTTCGGCTGTCAGATGAACAAGCTGGATTCGGCGCTGGTTAGTTCCGCACTGATACAGGCAGGTTTCATTCTGACAGAGAGCGTTAAAGACGCAGATGTCGTTTTAATAAATACATGCTCTGTACGTGAACATGCGGAACAGAGAGTTATATCGCATCTTGGACACCTCAAGCATATAAAAAAGTCACGACCTGATATGATAGTCGGAGTTATCGGGTGTATGGCACAAAGGCTCGGCGATAAACTGCTCGAACACGAAGCAGTCAATATAGTGTGCGGCCCGGCACAGATTCCGCAGTTAGCAGAGCTTATTACCAAAGCTGTAAATGAAAAGAAAAAAGAACTTGCCGTTACTGAAAATATACGCAGGTCTGCAAAGGAAAACGAACATGGTGCTCTTGAGGATTTCGAATCAGCTTACAGCAGCGAAGACGAGATAATTCCATCACAGGCTTACGTGCGCATAATGCGCGGCTGCAACAACTTTTGCACATACTGCATCGTTCCTTATGTCAGGGGGCCGGAAGTATCCCGACCACCGGATACTATTCTCGAACAAATTCGCAAACTTGCAGATAGCGGGGTAAAACAGGTTACGTTATTGGGACAGACTGTAAATTCCTATAAATATTATAAAGACGAAAGAACCTGGAGTCTTGCGGATTTGCTAATCGCCGCAAGCCAAATCAGCGGCATCGAATGGCTCAAGTTTGTTACAAGCTACCCATCCGAAGAATTTTTCGATGATATTATGCACGCCATGGCAAGTTCGCCCAAAATCTGCAAATACCTTCACATGCCAGCACAGAGCGGGTCAGATAAAATCCTGAAAGCCATGAACCGCAATTATACTGCTTCTATGTATTTGGAGCTTCTCGACAGGGCAAGGTCAATTGTAACGGGAATTGCAATAGCCGGAGATTTCATCGTTGGTTTCCCCGATGAAACTGAGGAAGATTTTCAGGCTACTGTGGATTTGGTTCAAAAAGCCAAATACAGAAACGCGTTTATTTTCAAATACTCTCCCAGGCCCGGAACTACTGCGGAAAAGAGATGGCTCGATACTGTCCCTGATGATATTAAACAAAAAAGAAATGCTGCACTTTTAGACGTGCAGGAAAAAATCAGCGATAAGCTAAGCATGGAATTTATTGGAAACGTTGAAAAAGTCCTCGTTGAGGGACTAAGCAAGAAACCTCATCTTAATTCCAAAGATAGTGACAATAATCCGCAGTTAGTCGGCTGCACAGGGACAGATTATATAGTTGTATTCAACGGACCGGTATCGCTTGCAGGTCAGTTTGCCAATGTAAAAATTACTCGAACCTCTCCTCTGACTCTTTTTGGCGAGCTTGTCTGAAAAGATTGTAAAAGCAGAAAACAAACGAGATAATACAAAAAGGATACCTGCAAAAGCAAGTATCCTTTTATAATGCGATTAATATAAAATTTAATGAAAGATTTAAGCTTCAGCAGCTTTTGATGCAGCTTCAGTACCAGCGGCAGCGGCGGCTTCAGCCTTGGGCGCTTCACTTTCTTTCTTGCCGGCACGAGCTTTTCTATGCGCCACTTTCGGCAATCCTGTCAACGAATCACCTTCCGACCATTTTTCTTCATCTTTAAGCATTTCAATACGTTCAGCACGTGAAAGCACATTTCTGTGTCTTGTTAAAGCATTTTTAATTTTCAATGAACGATCTAAAGACATTAATATTTCTCCAAAAACTAATTTTCAATATTCTTGCCATAAGCATCACTAAAATAACGTGGTGCAAAATTATCAGAGCCCTGTGGGGCTTTATAATTTTTTCCGATTTCTTGAATTTTCTTTATTATTTCACTTCCTTTTGTCCCGGGATTAGCCGGATCATATGAAAATCTTTCTTTTGTAATTAAAAAATAAGTTTCACCGATTTTTAATATTTCAGCAGGAATATTATTTTTATTAAAATATTCCATCGCCGGTTCCAAATGAGACCTTGCGCTATGCTGAGCCAGGACAATCACATTCTTTCCGGCCGGAGCTGCAGGAGTCACTGGAGCAGGTCCACTATCAACCAGAGGCGGATTCGTATTACCTGACGCTGCCATTCTGTTGACTTCTGTATGCGCCAGCCCGGTTGGCCCAGACGATCTGCTGCTATTGCTATTACCGGAATCTGCCGGAGCAGGCTCTTTGCTTACCCTGTTTGAGAACTGCCCAAACCTGAAAGCAATCAGCAAAAGCAGTAAAATAGCCAGTCCTGCCGTAATCGCAAGCTGATACGGTATCGAAAACTCGATCCGACCGAGATTGTACTGAACAATTCGCGGTTTTTTCCGCCAATTCACCGAAACCTGTGGTTCAGGCGCTTCGATTTCTTCTTCTGCAACCGGTACAACCGGAACTTTTTCCGGCTTCTTTTTGGGTTGTAACGGCTCTACTGCCCTGCCGTAATCAGACCTGGCTCGTGCTTTGCTCATCACCTCATAGAGAGCCATCTTTCCCCGCTTCCGTGCCATAATACAACCTGCCTAACTTGTCATAATATTTCTAAAAACGGTATTATATTACATAAATTTGAAAAAACAAGCTAAATCATATCAAAGCGGTCTTTCTATAGCAACTTTTTTCGTTATAATACTATAGGAAATTATTAATTTCCTTTTATTTTTTATTTCATGCTTTATCCTGCGTATGCCTAAGAATAAATAATTGGCTGAGTTGCAATATTTCATAATCTCTTGATATAACTGATGTTATGAATATTATTCGATTCTTAAAATGGGCTTGTTTTGCCAATGTTTTGGTGCTTGATTTGGCGATGTTTTATTCTGTATTTTACAAAAGCTTTTCCGGCCCGGTAAGACATCTATATAACAGCTTAAACGACAAGATATTATGAATAAGCTTCCGGGCCGGTCTCCACACCTCATAAAATTGGGTCAACCACGCCCTTGTATTAATAAAGACGCACGAAGCCGCATTTAGTTTCAAAAAAATTGCAAATTTATCTAAAAAATTCACATTTTTATGAAATTTTCTAAATAATCATTCTTAAGAGTCAAGAATTTTCAGTAGGTCTGAAGATATCTGTTTTTTAGCGGCCAGCTTTTCGCAAACAGCTCGAAACATCTTAAAATGTTTTTCCTTAATCCAGTTAGGTTTTTGAGAATGTCTTAGCAAATAAATGAGCCCTATAATGGCTTCAACATAATCCTGCCCATTTTTCTGCATTTCGGAAATTTTTTCTGCTTCTCTGGCTTCTGTTTCAGCCATGCTGAGAATAATATGCTTATCTCTGTCTTTTACTGCGCTGATGAACTCAGAAAAATCAAACTTCAGTGAAATCACATTAAATCCTTTCCGCTTTCTCGCAAATGCCCTTTACTTCACCAGAAATAAGATATTATAACGCTGTCAATCTTGTTTGTTCTACCGCCTACTTAAAATATAATCGATAAAAATGAAAATGCAAAAAGATACTTTTCCGAAGAAGATTATTTTGTATTTTATGACTGAACTTTTGCAAAAACTCATAATATGATATGAAATAATTGATTATTCGTGCCGCAAAGCTTCTATAGGATCAAGACGAGCGGCTTTCAGAGCCGGGAAATAACCGAATACAACACCCACAGCAGCGGAAAAGAGGAAGGAAATAATCACTATACCCCAATTTAATACGAAAGGTAAAAGTAATAAACGTGCAAGGAAAAAAGTTGAAGACAGCGCCAAAACGATACCGATAATACCGCCAAAAGAAGACAGCACAACTGCCTCTACGAGAAACTGCATCATTACTTCGCTTTCTATGGCTCCGATAGCCAGGCGTGTGCCTATTTCACGTGTTCGCTCGGTAACAGAGACCATCATAATATTCATGATTCCGATTCCGCCGACAAGAAGGCTTACAGCAGCCACTGCGCCGAGAAGAGCGGTAAGGATGCGAGTTGTGCTTGTGAGCATCGAAGCGATTTCCTTCATGTCCATAACAGTAAAGTCATCGTCTTCACTGGCTGATATATGTCTGCGATCCCGCATTAATAACTCTATTTTTTTCTGTGCCTTTTCAGTCGATATTCCATCTTTAATAGAGACCTGTATAAGGCTTATATCCTGGTTGCCTGAGACACGTCTTTGAAAAGTACTTAGTGGAATTATAACCATATCATCCTGGTCCGTGCCCATCGTACTCTGCCCTTTTTCTTCCAGCAGACCGATTATCTCGCATGAAAGATTTTTTAAGCGAATTTTTTCTCCTAAAAAGTCCTGTCCCCCAAAAAGCTCTTTATGTATGGTTTCCCCAATAATACATACTGCTGCGCCATTGCGTGATTCGGTCTCAGTAAACAGCCGACCATTTTTGATAGACCTGTTTCCGATAGTAATATAATTATTATTCGAACCTGTTACGGTTGTCTGCCAGTTTTCGTTTCCATATACAACAGTAACTGATTGCGAAGAAACCGGCGCCACAGCTTTTACCGAGCCGATATCTCTTGTGATAGCTTCGACATCATCCATTTTAAACATGGATGGAGTGGAAGCCTGGCCAGGTCCCATCATTCTTCTTCCCGGGCTTACCATCAAAAGATTGCTGCCCATGCTTGCTATCTGCTGCGTAATCTGTGTAGTGGCTCCTTCACCGAGAGTAACCATAGTAATTACAGCAGATACGCCTATAACAATACCAAGTATTGTCAGAAAAGAACGCATTATATTGCGTTTTATTTCCCGTAAAGCCAGTAATATTGCATTCAAAAGCATTATAATTTACTCCCGTTCTTCTTGTCTGACTCGACATGGCCATCTTTAAAATGAACAATTCGTTTCGCATAAGCTGCCATGTCCGGCTCATGTGTCACCATGACAATTGTTATACCTCGATTCCTGTTCAATTCACAAAGCAGCTCCATAATTTCAATGCCGCATGCTGAATCAAGATTGCCTGTTGGTTCATCCGCCAATAATACTGATGGTTCCATAATTATTGCGCGTGCTATGGCAACACGCTGCTGCTGACCGCCTGAAAGTTCGCTTGGTGTATGCGATTCCCATCCTGTTAAGCCGACAGTATTTAGTGCTGTTAAAGCAAGTTTATGGCGCTCGTGAGCAGGAGTTCCCCTGTAAATCAGGGGCAGTTCCACATTTTCTTTTGCAGAGGTGCGTTTGAGAAGATTATAACCCTGGAATATAAAACCAAGATAGTTTCTGCGAAGAAGCGCTCGTTGTCTTCTTGATAACTTGCTGACTTCAATGTCTTTGAATATATATGAACCTTTTGTAGGCGAATCAAGACAGCCGAGAATGTTCATGCATGTGGATTTGCCCGAGCCGCTTGGTCCCATCACAGCGATGAATTCGCCTTTCTCTATATGCAGGTCTATGCCGCGAAGCGCTTCCATCGCTGCCTGTCCCTGGCCATAAACCTTCGTGACTCCTTTTAGAGTTATAAGAGATTGTCCGTTATTATCCGTATTATTCTGCATTTTTTCTTCTTTTATCTTTTCCATGTCAGAGTGTCTGTTACCAGTTCAGTTCCGACTTCAATATCACCGTTCTTAACTTCTGTCATTGTTCCATCCGACAATCCTATTGTTATTTCAACAGGCAATAAAGTTCCACTATCATCAAGTTTCCAGACTTGTTTTTTAGAAGTATTGGAAGGTTTTTCTTCCTGTTGCCTGTTCATACCCGGCGGTCCCGGGAAAAATGAAAATAGTCCACGACCATTTTCCTGCAGCGGCTGCTGGGGAGGTGTAAAAAGCAATGCGGCATTGGGAATAAGGACTGCGTCCACAACTTCGCTAACTGTAATATCCGCAGTCGCGGTCATTCCTGGACGCAGCGATAAATCAGAATTGTTCACTTTCAGCACAGTTTCATAAGTTACGACACCCTCAACAGTTTGAGAACCATATCTGATTTGCAGGATTTTTGCCTGGAATGTTCGGTCCGGATAGGCATCAACTGAAAATATTGCATCCTGCCCTTCTTTTACCTGGCCAATGTCTGCTTCATCCACATCTACATGCAATTCCATTTTAGTCAGGTCTTCGGCAAGCGTAAATAATACAGGAGCCTGAAATGACGCCGCTACAGTCTGTCCCGGCTCGATACTCCGTGTCATAACAATTCCATTAATAGGTGATACTATGGTAGTTTTGGATAAATCAGTCTCGTATGTATCCAAAGTCGCCTGTGCCTGTGATACTGATGCCTGGGCGCTGGCTTCATCCGCCTTTGCACGCTCATAAGCCGCCTGCGCAGAATCAAGCTCTGTTTGTGACGGAACCTTATTATTGCTTAGCTCACGAACTTTTTGATATTGTGAAAGCTTGCTTTTTGTCTCATTCAGAGTAGCCTGTGCCTGCAGGACCTTTGCCCTGGCTGACTCGAGCGAAGCTTTTGCCTGAGTGACCTGTGCATCGAGTCTCGATGTATCAAGCCTTGCAAGAACCTGACCGACAACAACCCTGTCGTTATAGTCAGCCTCGACGCTTTTAACAATTCCGGATTGCTCACTGCCTACTTCGACCTCGTTTGTCGGTTCAAGCGTACCTGTAGCAGTTACAATTATGGTCAGATTTCCGCGATGAGCCTTTTGTGTTTCATATTGCGGCAGGTTCTGCGCCTTTTTCTTTTTCAATGCAGCAAACGCTGACAATGCCATCGCCAGAACAATAATAATTATTATCCATCGTTTCAGGTGACGTCGCCGTCCTGATGCGCGATCCATCTCAAGGACCTGGTTAATATCCATGTTCGAGCTTTTTTTCGATTTCATATATTTTTCCCTTTTAATTTAAACTTTTACAAAAATGAGAAAAGGCATACTTTGGAAAGAAAAAATTTATTTTCTAATTTTTTCTTTCCAAACATAAAATATTATCTATTAAAAAATTACACTCACAGTAATTTATTATTTTAAGAAAATCGTTTGGCGATTTTCTTAAAATAATATATGTCTTTTCTCATTTTTGCAAAACTCCTGTTTAATATTATAACTGATTATTAGATTCCAAAGGTGTCCATCCGCCGCCAAGAGCTTTATACAATCGAATGAGGCTGGAAATTATCGACCCGTCACTTTGGGCAAGCTGGTCCTGGTAGCTCAGCACAGAGCGCTGTGTATCCAGAACGTCACTGAAGTCTGTTAAGCCGACCTGAAATTTTTGCTGTGCCAGTTCCGATGCGGTCTGTGCTGCCTGAACTGCCTGGCGTAAATTTTCCCTTTTCTGCTGCTCTGAGACATAAGATATAAGTGCGTTTTCTACTTCTTCCATCGCAGAAAGAACGACAGACTCATATTGAATCAAAGATTGTTCAGCAAGAGCAGACTGTACTTCAATGTTTTGGCGTATCGATCCGGCATTGAAAACTGGCCAGACGAAACGAGGACCTCCGCTTAATGACCATGAAGCAGAGGATATGTCACTCATTGAAGCGGCATTGAGTCCGAAGGAACCGTTTAAAGTAAAGCTGGGGTAGAGACTGGCTTTTGCTACACCAATTCTTGCTGTCTGTGCGGCCAATGAACGCTCGGCGCTTCGTATATCAGGCCTGCGTCTAATAATATCAGCCGGAATACCTACCGCAATATTTTGGGGCGCTTCCGGTAAAGGTTTTGGTTGTGAAACCTCCTCATGAAGTCTGCCAGGCTCTTCCCCCAGGAGCACAGCTAAACTGTTCATCGATTGTTCTAATCCGGTTCGTATAGTTGGTATTTGAGAACGCGAGCTTTCAAGATTATAGCGAGCCTGCAAAACTGCCAGTTCGTCATTCAACTGAGCCTCATATCGCCAGAGAGTCAACTGGTATGTTTCAGTTTGTGCTTCTATGCTCGCTTCAACCGCGGCAAGGCGCGCCTGATATGTGCGAATATCGATATAATTCAGGGCTACTTCAGCCATGAGAGAAACAAGTACATCATGCAGATTTTCCTGCACAGACTGAAGGTCCGCGCTGACAGCTTCTACTGAGCGGCGTGTACCTCCGAAAATATCCATTTCCCAGCCCGCATCGAGACCTGTCGAATAAAGACTGCTTGTTTTCTTGTTCTCCCTGCTGCGGCTGCGTGTTGCTGAACCGGAAAGATCAAGACTTGGATAAAGGGAAGCTATTGTCATGCCTCGTCTGGCGCGTGATTCATAAACACGTGAATAAGCATTCTTAAGGTCAAGATTATTTGTTTTGGCACGTTCGATAAGTTCTGTAAGTAACGGGTCATCGATTGTTGTCCACCACATCGCCAGTGTATTAGGATCCATTTCCTGCTCATTCAAACCACCTTCCAACTGAGTATTCCAGTTCCGGGATACTTGTTTTTCGGGCGGGACATAATCCGGTCCTACCGCTTTACAGCCGCATATAAAAATAATTATAAGCGGGGTCAATGATCTCAGTATGAATTTTATAAACGATGATTTATGCATAGTCATGACTTGTTCCTGGTCTTATTCATATTCTTTTTACTATGTTTCTTCGAAGAAGCTGATTTTCTTTCATTTTCTTTACGAATACTGCCGATTCCCGCCATGCAAAAACGCAAAACATGTTCAGCGAACGCTTCGACGTCACACTCCGGGAATATTTTCCTGTCAACCTGGGAGTCTTTCATCATTTTATTTTGATGAATTTGATGCACGAAGCCGAAACACATATCCACAACATTCATGTAGCAGAATAAAATCTGCTGTTCAGCGGCATCTTTTCCCAGCAGTTCGGCAACGACTGATTTAAAACCCTCATGTAATGTATCAAGAGATGAGTGTATCACGCCCTGGAGCAAACCGGTCGGACATGCCATTTCCTTATGAATTATCTCAAGTTCATAAGTTTTTGGATCAGCTACACGCTGCATAAACGACAGTATTCTTCCTCGTAATTTTTCTTCTGCCGGTGCATCAGGCGCAACACCCCCATCCGGCGGATGGTCTTTTAATGATTTATCGAATGAATGCTTCCACGCCTCGACATAAAGCTCTTCCTTGCTGCCGAAATGATAATTCACACTTGCGGTATTAACCTTTGCCTGTTCGCAAATATCCGCGTTAGTCGTTTCCCGGAATCCTTTTTCTGCAAAAACCATGCTCGCAGCATCGAGCAAACGCTGACGCGTCTCCTTGCCGTCAATTCGCTGTTTTCTCATTCTTATTTCATTATCTGTCATATTGCACCTACTTCTATTTATTAGTTTAACTATATAATTTAATTAGTCAATAGAATTATTAAAAAAATCTATTTCTTGATAAAATATTTTCTTTTTGTGCATATAAGATCATTCATTTCAATGACTTATATAAGATATATAAATAATTATTCTTGAAAAAAACAAATTATGATTTTGATGAATTTGCTTTTCTTGGGATTATTGAGGTTTATCTTACATCTCTTTTCACATTTTTTTTCATTTGGTTATTATTATGATTATTGACTTAATAAACTGTATTTGCTACATTATTCCTGATAAATATAATCAGCGATGTTTTTTGACAAATTCAAAGGATTCTGCAAAATTTTTTTGGAGAATTATTATGAAACAGGAATTCAAAATTATTATGTTGGCGTTTTTAACAGCAATTCTGTTAAGCAATATAATCTTTTCACCGGCAAATGCACAGGAATCCCGGAAACAGTTAAATGTACAAGATTTACAAGGTAGAAGATTAGAAGCCGATACAGCTCTAATAGATAAGCGTTCTGATGAAGCTGAACTGACTCGCAGAGATGCCGAAAAGATAAAAGAAGAAATAGAGAAACAAGTAAGGCGGAAGCAGCTTTCTCAAATTGATCAGGAGATTGAGAGGCTCAGGCAGATGACACGCGAAGCCGAAGCGATTCGCGCAAGAGTAGCCCAACAGGCAGAACATCCCGAGATTCAGCCGGCACAGCCGCAGCCTCGCCCGCAGGCTCAAAGGCAGCTTCCTTCCACTACCGGGATAGCGCGGCGAGAAGCACAAGACCTGCCACAAAATATGCCGATTCTTTCACGTCCCGGGGTGCAGAGAGTGATTGAAAATATTCCACAGGCAATAAGCCAGCTCAGAGAGACTTTCAATAACAATCTTGAGCGCGTTCAGTCTGCATATCGTGGAATCCAGGAACGATTGAATGATATACAGTCGGAAAACCAGAGACTGCGAAACGAAATTCAGAAGCTTCGAGAAGAAAACCAGAATCTAAAAAATCGCATACAGGACATCGAACCTCGCAGAGCGACAGTCGGTGATACAGGCGAATTATAAAAATATTAAAACTGTATCTGATAAATGATTATGCGCTGCTCAACTGGTCTTCGAGAAGCGATAGCATCGGATAAGCGTCATTGTAATGCTTGTTTATAAATTCTGAATTTCGTTTGGCATAAAGAGTTTCAGCGACTTTGTCTGCTATTGGCATAAGCATTTGCTCATGTCTGCAAAGGAGCGGCGATACAGTTTCGATACTTCCGGTTGTTTGCCAGTTTAAACATGCACACGTATGAAAACATCGTTTTTCAAGAACACATTTCGAGCAGTTATCCTTCGGCTTTATTGCGGCTTTGCGTATCCTCGTCCATGCTTCAGGATTAATTCCATTCTCGACATCTCCGATGCACCACTGGCTTTGTCCCCCTGCCCTCGTGAACTGAACGCATGGATAAAGATAGCCCTGCGGGTCCACCGATAACTGTCTCATTCCAAGGTCACACCGCAAACAATTCGATTGAGACTCGTTAATATGAAGCGAGATTTTTACCTCGAATGGACTAAGATAGAATTTCTTGCCCATCTCCGTCCACTTGATATAGAGCTTTGCCAGCTTCTTGTATTGCTGCTCAAGAATAGAGAAAGAATCGTCGTCCCATTGACCGGCATAATTCAACGATACAATTATATAACGTGCGCCTTCATCAAGAAGAAAGCTTACAGATTCGCAAAGGTATTTAGCCGTATCAGGATTGACAACCATCAATATACTCGAATATGGACGGGCATCGAGCAGCATACGCAATTTCGGCAAAAGTAAATCGGAGGTTAATCTCTCGTCAGCGGTTTTCCTGTGCATATCCTGAACTTTATTTATACCATCGTAACTCATCGCAACGAGCATTTCCTCCCGACATGCGTATTCGAGAAATGCTTCATCGAGTAAAAGTCCGTTGGTAGTAATTTTGAAATGAAACATACCTTCTTTATTTTTCTGGATATTACGGCCGAATTCGACCAATTCATAAATCCTGTCTTTCGCTAATAGCGGCTCGCCGCCGAAAAAGACTACGCCGCATGAGCCGAAATTTCTTTTTACACCCAGCCTCATGGCTTTCTGCCCCGTCTCAAGGGACATAATCTCCGAAGATTCAGGCTTTGCATAGCAATAATCACAGCGAAGATTGCAGTTTCGTGTCAGGTGGAGCGTTAAATGCATTACTTGATTACCCCCTGCTCTTTTAACCACTTGGCAAAATCATTAACCTGCTGCCTAAGTGCTTCTTTACCAGATTCAAAAGCTTCTTTTCTCATATTTTCACGTTGTTCAACAAAAGAATTAGGATCTTTAGTCTTAATACTTCTGATATCATAACGAATGATTGGGTCGTAAAATACGCCATAAATCCCATTTTTCACATCCGATTGAATTTTCTTACGCACCTGTGTTACAACTTTTTTCATATCGAAACCCTGTGCCGTAGAATTACTTTTTTCTCCACCAAATTTAAAATAGTCACTTCGCGACACAAATTCTATATTTATATCTTTATCCGAATCCTGAAGATCTATCTCAAGTGGTTTAGCTTTGTTTTTCCCGATACCTATTGCACCAAGTAATCCTGAACCATGAGGTTTAATAGCAACTTCATTTGATATAATATTTTTCTTATTACATTCGATACCATTTTTCTTAAGCTCTTCTTTAATAATAACAAGTGCTTCGTCTTCTGAAAGAAATGCCGGTGGAGCCACGGCAATACAACCTGTTGAGCCTCGTCCTTCACCATGTTCGAAAATTGGTGCAACAAGTGCAGCAAGTTTAGTCGGAGAAACTGTATTGGTTTTGCTTGAGTTAGAATTCTGGTTTGGAGCGGCCTCAATACCCTGAGTTGTTGTATTTGTCGCAGGCTTCTTATCACAACCTGATAGCGAAAGTCCGGTTACCAACATTCCTGAAATGCCAAGGTCGTACAGTTTTTGCCAGCGTTTATAAACACTTTTTCGCAATAAAGAAGGCTTAGCCCTAACTTCCTCTTTACGTGGATAAGCTGGTATCCTGTATTCTGTCAACACTATCGATTCCATAATATTCTCCCTTCAATTACAAAATGAAGAGTTCTGCAAAATTGAAGTTAGACATATATTGTATGAAGAAAATCGGTTTAAAAGATTTTCTTCATAAAATCTGCTACATTGCTGTAACTGCTTATTCATAAATAGGTCAAGTTCCTTGTTTAAGAAAGAAAAAATTAAACACAAGCAATTTTTTCTTTCTTAAAGTATGTCTAATTTCAATTTTGTAGAATCCTTTTACAAAATGAATTTTTGAGTCATATTTCTAAATCACTTCATGCTCTTTTAACCAATTTGCAAAATCCTGAACCTGTTTTCTCAATTGCTCTCTGGCTAATTCTTCGTTTTGTTCTTTTGCCAATTGCCTTTCTTCGATGGTAACTTCTCTATCATGAGTACTGTTTAAAGGATTTTTTGGAGCTGGATCATAAAAAACGCCATATACTCCATTCTTTTTATTTGATTGTATCTGCTTGCGAAATTGTACCGCTGCTTTTCTGGTATCATATTTCTGAAAATTAAACCAGTCTTCTTTCGTACCTCCCAACTGCTCACAATCACTCATTGAAATAAATTCGATATTGATTTGCTTATTTGAATCCTGAGAATCTATTTCAAGCGGGAAAGGCTTCTTTTTTCCCATACCAAACATCTCCAGGACTCCATATCCAAGCGGCTTTACATTTGCATCACCAAATACTACTTTTTCCTTATTCAAATTTATCCCTTTTTTTATAAGCTCTTCTTTTATAACTACAAGAGCTTCCTCCTCGGAAAGAAATGCAGGAGGATAAACAGCTACACATCCTATTGAACCGCGGCCTTCACCATGATTAAAGACTGGAGCAACAAGGATTTTAAGTTGTTTTTTAGCTTCTGTTTTAGTAATAGATTTATTGGAATCTTTAACAGTCTCAGTTCCGGATGTTACAACTGAATTGTTTTGTGTTTTATAATTTTCCTCACAACCTGAAAGAGAAAGGCTCGCGACAAGCATTCCCGAAACACCAAGGTCATAGAGTTTCTGCCAGCGTTTTTCAACACTTTTGCGAAGTAAAGCCGGCTGTGCCTGAACTTCCTCTTTTTGCGGATAATCCGGAACTTCATATTCCCTTAACGCTTTTGATTCCATAAAAAACTCCCTTCAAAAACATTAATTCAAGTTATCTAAACACTCTCATTTTGACAATTATAACAGATTATCGTCAATTTCAAATAAATTTTACACTCTTACTGCTATTTTCCTTAATCTTACCTTCTTTTTTACTTATTCAAATATCAAATTTATCTGGTTTACAGGAGGTACTGCATTTGTATAATTAAAACACAAAAAGAGAAGAGTTAAATACTCAATATTTTTATAATAAATTTTTTGAAAAATGAAAAAAATATTTGACAAATAGGATTTACTCCTATATAGTACTTACTATGATTAAAGAAAATTATACAATCAATAGTGCTGAACTTGAAAAGAAAACCGAATGGTTTATCGGTAAATGCAGGGAAAAAGGTCTGAAAGTCACCCCGCAGCGGCTGGCAATATACCGTGAGCTTATGAAAACTGATGAGCATCCGTCAGCGGAAATGATGTATAACAAACTCAGACAGGATTACCCGGGCATTTCACTTGATACAGTCAATAGAACTCTAATAACATTACATGAGATGGGTGCGGCTAACATTGTCGAAGGCTCAGGTGACTCAAAACGTTATGATTGCAATATGGATGAACATCAGCATTTCAAATGCATAAAATGCAAAAAGATTTATGATTTTCATCATAAGCCCTTTGATGATATCAAACTTCCGCCAAATATTAATAAAAAATTCAAAATTCTAAGGAAAACCGTATATCTCGAAGGGATATGCGATATATGTTTAGAAGAAAATGAATAGTGAATAGTGCCCGGTGACTCTCAATTTGCTTTATTAATGACGAGCACCAGGTCACGAGTAAATGAAAGAAAGGTTTAGTTATGAAACTTAAAGGAAGTAAGACGGAAAAAAATTTATTAGCATCATTTGCAGGCGAATCACAGGCGAGAAATCGTTATACTTTTTATGCAAGCCAGGCAAAAAAAGAAGGCTACGAACAGATAGCGGCAATATTCGAGGAAACAGCCAACCAGGAAAAAGAGCACGCCAAGCGCGAGTTCAAGTTTCTGGAAGGCGGTGAAGTTGAAATCACGGCTTCTTTCCCCGCCGGTGTCATAGGCAATACACTTCAAAATTTGAAAGATGCCGCCGCAGGTGAGGATTACGAGACAACTCAAATGTATCCGGGCTTCGCAGAGGTTGCAGAAAAAGAAGGATTTATGGAAATCGCTGGAGTTTTTCGCAGTATAGGTGTTGTGGAAAAACGCCATAAGATGCGTTATCTTGCACTGGCGAAAAATATCGAAGAAGGTATCGTATTCAAACGCAGCAAGCCAGTAAGATGGGTATGCAGGAACTGCGGCTATGTACATGAAGGGACTGAGCCGCCAAATATTTGCCCGGCTTGTGCTCATCCACAGGCTTATTATGAACTGGAACCCGCAAATTTCTAATATTGAAATAATGGGGTTAAAAATGAAAAAGTCAGGCATGGAAAATATTTAACCAGAGTGATAACTTAGGTCTTTACTAAAGTGGTTTCTTAAAGTATATTCTGATTAATCTGCTGCCCAAAGGCAGTCGGGGAAAAATCAGGAATAAGGAGTGAATCATGGAAGAGAAAAAAGTTGTAACGATGAAAGGCAACCCACTGTCTTTATCGGGAAATCCAGTCAAAATCGGTAACACAGCGCCGGATTTTAAGGTTATTGCAAACGACCTTTCGGGAGTCAGTCTCTCATCTTTTCGCGGAAAAGTTTGCCTTATTGCGTCTGTTCCGTCATTAGACACAAGCGTATGTGACATAGAGACAAGAAAGTTCAACGAAAAGGCGGCAAAGCTCGGGAAAAATACAGTTATATTAACGATAAGTATGGATTTGCCTTTCGCACAGAAACGATGGTGCGGCTCAGCGGGAGTTGAAAAAGTCCAGACGCTTTCAGATTATCGTTACGCTGATTTTGGTGAAAAATTCGGTGTACTCATCAAAGAGCTGCGTCTTCTCGCAAGAGCGGTATTTATCGTCGATGCAAAGGGGATAATCAGATATATTCAGATAGTGGATGAATTAACGAATGAGCCGAACTACGAAGAAGCACTTGGAGCTTTGAAAGGAATTAAAGGATGAGAAAATTGCTGAAGGATATTTACGAAGTAGGCGCAATTGACTGGGACGCAAGGCTTTTCGACAGGCTAATCCCCCTGCCGGACGGAACAAGCTATAATGCCTACATTGTTAAAGGCACAGAGAAAACCGCCCTGCTCGATACAGTTGATCCGAGCAAGACGCATGTGCTTCTGGATAATCTTATGCAGTGTGATATTGACAAGATTGATTATATCATCAGTCACCATGCTGAACAGGACCATTCCGGAAGCCTGCCTGATGTCCTTTTAATGTATCCCGATGCAAAAGTTGTAACAAATCCAAAGTGCAAACAAATGCTGATTGATTTGCTCGAAATAGATTCGGAAAAGTTTATTACAGTCGAAGACGGCGAAACTCTTTCACTGGGTAATAAAACACTGCAATTTCTTTATACGCCATGGGTGCACTGGCCAGAAACGATGGTGACTTATCTTAAAGAAGACAGGATTTTGTTTTCCTGCGATTTCTTCGGCGCACACCTGGCGGCAAGCAATCTTTTCGTCTATAATGAAGCGACTGTTTATGAATCAGCCAAGCGTTACTACGCAGAAATTATGATGCCTTTCAGGAAGCAGATAAATTCAAATATCGAAAAAATCAGCAGCCTTAAAATCGATATGATTGCACCAAGTCACGGGCCGGTACATAAAAGACCGGAATTCATTATCAATGCCTATAAGGACTGGTCTTCTGATTCAGTAAAAAATGAGGTTGTAATTGCTTATGTTTCCATGCACGGCAGCACAGCCGCGATGGTTTCACACTTTGCCGATGCCTTGATACATAGAGGAATCAAAGTTAAACAGTATGAGCTTTCTACCGTAGATATAGGCAAACTCGCCATGTCGCTGGTTGATGCCGCGACAGTGGTAATTGGTACTCCAACTGTATTGATGGGAGCGCACCCAAGCGCTGCTTATGCCGCGTTTTTGGCGAATGCTCTAAAACCAAAGACAAAATTCGCTTCTATCATAGGTTCTTTCGGCTGGGGCGGAAAGGCGGTTGAGCAGTTGGCATCTATGATACCAAACCTTAAGGCTGAAATTTTGGAGCCTGTAATTATTAAAGGGTATCCGAAAGACAGTGACTTCGATTTGCTTGATAAGCTTGCTGATAATATTTCAGCAAAGCATAAAGAACTAAATCTTATTGATCAGGATAATAATTGAAAGGAAAATATCATGGCAGAAAAATTACAGGTATATAAATGCAGCATATGCGGAAATATAGTCGAAGTTCTTCACGGCGGTAAAGGTGAGCTCGTTTGCTGTGGAGAGCCTATGGACCTTTTGACGGAAAACACAACCGATGCTTCGAAAGAAAAACATGTTCCTGTCATCGAAAAAATAGAAGGCGGCTACAAAGTCAAAGTCGGCAGTGCGCCTCATCCTATGGAAGAAAAGCACTATATAGAATGGATCGAGCTGCTTGCCGATGGTAAAGCATACAGACAATTTCTAAAGCCGGGCATGGCACCGGAAGCTGTATTTAATGTAAAAGCTGCCTCCGTTAGTGCACGCGAGTACTGCAACATACATGGCTTATGGAAAGCGTAACAAAAAATATTTATCTAAAGTGATAGAAATGAAATAATCTAAAAGTAATTGCCAAATACGTAACGAAATCAGTTAATACTGTACTTATTGGTGGCTTTCAAAGTGAACTCGAAAAACATCAAAGTTGGAACGTTGGCATAATCTATGCTGTATAAATGCGTATGATAGAATTCTTTGATATTTATGAAAGCATAAAAATGATAAATAAAGAAACGAAAAATACCTTGTTTTTTTGTCATGGTTGTATTTAAAGTCTAATTTAAAATATAGTCCTTGTTTTGAAAGGAATTACAATGAATGACGAAAGCAAATGCCCGGTAACTGGCAGATCCAGCAAATCTATCGCCGGTGGCGGCACTTCGAACCGGGACTGGTGGCCGAATCAGTTGAACCTTAAGATTCTTCATCAGCACTCTAACCTGAGCAATCCGATGAGCAAAGAATTTAACTACGCTGAAGAATTCAAGAAACTTGATCTGCAGGCTGTGAAGAAGGACCTTTATGCATTAATGACCAATTCGCAGGACTGGTGGCCAGCCGATTATGGTCACTACGGGCCGCTATTTATCCGTATGGCGTGGCATAGTGCAGGCACTTACCGCATCAATGATGGCCGCGGGGGAGCAGGGTCTGGCTCCCAGCGTCTTGCGCCGCTGAATAGCTGGCCTGATAACGTTAACCTCGACAAGGCGCGCCGGCTGCTCTGGCCTATAAAGCAGAAATATGGAAAAAAAATTTCCTGGGCTGATCTGATGATTCTCGCCGGCAACTGCGCTCTTGAGTCTATGGGATTCAAAACCTTTGGCTTTGGCGGTGGACGTGTGGATGTGTGGGAACCAGAAGAGGATGTTTATTGGGGCTCTGAAGATAAATGGCTGGGTGATAAACGCTATTCGGGTAATCGGGACCTTGAGAATCCGCTCGCTGCTGTTCAGATGGGTCTGATCTATGTAAATCCCGAAGGGCCTAACGGCCAACCTATACCTGCGGAGTCGGCACATGATGTCCGTCAGACCTTCGCCCGCATGGCCATGAACGACGAAGAGACCGTCGCCCTCGTCGCCGGCGGGCATACCTTCGGCAAGTGCCATGGCGCCGGCCCGGCAACTCATGTTGGTCCGGAACCAGAAGCAGCTCCTATCGAACAGATGGGGCTCGGCTGGAAGAGCAGCTTCGGCAGCGGTAAAGGCGGCGACACAATCAGCAGCGGCCTCGAGGGCGCCTGGAAGCCGAATCCGACCAAATTTGACTTAGGCTATCTAAGGATACTGTTCAAATACGAGTGGGAACTTCTCAAGAGTCCGGCATGGGCCTATATATGGCTGGCCAAAGACGTGGCCGAAACGGACATGGTGGCGGATGCCCACGATCCATCTAAAAAACATCGCCCCATGATGACCACGGCCGATCTTTCCCTCAAATTTGATCCTGCTTACGAAAAAATTGCGCGACGCTATCTGGCAAACCCCAGGGAATTCACCGATGCTTTTGCCAGGGCATGGTTCAAACTGACTCACCGTGATATGGGGCCTCGCTCACGATATCTCGGCCCGGAAGTCCCGACAGAGGAACTGATATGGCAGGACCCGGTACCTGCTGTCGATCATGAACTTATTAACGCACAGGATATAACAAAGTTAAAAGACAAAATTCTGGCCTCGGGTTTATCTGTCTCCAACCTGGTTTCCACTGCGTGGGCGTCAGCATCTACATTCCGTGGTTCCGATAAACGCGGTGGTGCGAACGGAGCGCGCATTCGTCTTGCGCCGCAAAAGGATTGGGAAGTCAACGAGCCGGAACAATTGAAAACTGTGTTGCAGAAGCTTGAGAAAATCCAAAAAGAGTTTAACAACTCGCAGTCGGGCGGTAAAAAGGTATCACTCGCCGATTTGATTGTATTAGGTGGATGTGCAGGTATTGAACAAGCGGCAAAAAATGCAGGTCACAATATTACCGTTCCTTTCATTCCGGGACGCACAGATGCCTCACAAGAGCAAACCGACGAGGCATCATTTGCTGTGCTGGAACCGAAAGCCGATGGATTCCGCAACTACCAAAAAACCAAATATGCTGTCTCAGTGGAAGAGATGCTGGTTGATCGCGCGCAACTGCTGACACTGACCGCTCCTGAAATGACAGTTCTGATCGGAGGTATGCGCGTATTGAATGCCAACTTCAAACAATCCCAACATGGTGTATTCACCAAACGACCAGAAACGCTAACTAATGACTTCTTTGTGAATCTGCTCGACATGGGTACTGAATGGAAGGCAGCCTCAAAAAATGCTGATGTATTCGAGGGTCGTGATCGCGCAACAGGCGAACTTAAGTGGACAGGCACTCGTGCTGATCTCATCTTTGGTTCGAACTCCCAACTTCGGGCATTAGCAGAAGTTTACGGTTGTAGGGATTCCCAGGAAAAATTTGTGTACGATTTTGTGGCGGCGTGGAACAAGGTAATGAACCTTGATCGTTTCGACCTCGCCTGATAACCATATTGACTTAATGTCGTTTTAAGCCGAAAAAAGCGTACCAATATCGTAATGTGGTACCAAATATTCTTAAAAGGAGAAAATTATGGAAGAGCAAAGAAATTCAATGCCGTTAATCGGTGAGAAGGCACCTTCTTTTGAAGCGGAAACAACTCAGGGACATATCAAGTTCCCGGATGATTTTAAGGGGAAATGGGTAATATTTTTCTCACACCCCGCTGATTTCACTCCGGTTTGCACAACAGAATTTATGACATTCGCGAGCATGGAAAAAGAATTCAAAGAGTTAAATACTGCGCTGCTCGGATTGTCTATCGATAGTACTTATAGTCATATTGCATGGCTCAGGACTATAAAGGAAAAAATAAAATACAAAGGCATGAAAAATATCGAGGTCAATTTTCCGGTAATCAGTGACTTGACAATGCAAGTGTCCAAAGCATTCGGTATGCTTCAGCCTGCGGCAAGCACAACGCAGGCGGTAAGGGCTGTATTTATCATGGACCCGAAAGCTATCGTCAGAGCCATTCTGTATTATCCACTCAGCAATGGAAGGAATATGGACGAGGTGAAAAGATTGCTTATCGCCATGCAGCATTCAGATGAACATAAAATCGCAACTCCTGCTAACTGGCAGCTTGGTGATGATGTAATTGTGCCTCCTCCCGGTTCATGCGGAACAGCAAAAGAGAGAGTCGAAAAGTCCGGAACTGACTATGAATGTCTCGATTGGTTCCTCTGTCTGAAAAAGTGCCCGCATAAAAAGTGAACACCAATTTATGCGATATCCAAAAAGCGATGCTCTAAAGAAAGGAAGAGTATGATTGGTAAAAAAATGGAAAAAGCTCTAAACGAGCAGGTAAATGCCGAGATGTATTCAGCGTATCTCTACTTGTCGATGGAGTCTTATTTCAAGTCGCTGAATCTGAATGGATTCGCCAACTGGATGAGAGTCCAGACACAGGAAGAAATGGTTCATGCGATGAAAATTTACGATTTCATCATCTCTCGGGGCGGCAGAGTTCTTTTAAAAACAATTGAAGGCCCGCAGACAAAATGGGACTCACCTCTTGCTGCTTTCGAGAATTTAAGCAGGCACGAACAAAAAGTTACAAGCCTGATTAACAATCTTGTTGATTTGGCAATCGAAGAAAAAGACCACGCAACAAACAGTTTTCTGCAATGGTTTGTCAACGAGCAGGTCGAAGAAGAATCTTCTGCTGACGAATTAGTCAAGCAGTTGAAGTTAATGGAAAACGCACCCGGTGGAATGTTTATGCTTGACCGTGAATTAAGTCAAAGAGTATTCACACCGCCGGCAAGTCAAGGAGAAGCATAATGAGTATCCCTTTTAACGCAGATGAAGTCTTTGAAATGGCCAGAGAAATTGAAAGGAATGGAGCAAAATTCTATCGAGCGTCAGCGAAAAAATTCCCGCAGATGAGCAAGGTACTGCTCGAGCTTGCAGCTATGGAAGATGAACATGAGAAGACTTTTCATGCAATGCAGGCCGAACTTTCCGGTACTGAAGTTGAGCCGCCTGTTTTTGATCCGGATGGTCAGGCAGAAATGTATTTACGAGTAATGGCGGATAATCATGTCTTCGATATAAAAACCAAACCTGCCGAATTGCTTAATAAGCAGAAGTCGCCAAAAGATGTTTTGCTGATGGCGGTCGGAATGGAAAAAGATTCGATTGCTTTCTATGTTGGACTGAGAGAATCAGTCTCTCAACAGGCGGGAAAAGACAAAGTCGATGCGATAATAAGACAAGAGTATAGTCATATTGTTACCTTAAGCGAAAAGTTACATGAATTAAATTAATCAATCTATGGAGAACAGCACATGAAAAAATATAAATGCCTTCTTTGCGGATATATATATAATCCTGCCAAAGGTGATCCTGATAACGGCGTCGAGCCAGGCACTGCTTTTGAAGATTTGCCGGAAGATTGGGTTTGTCCCGATTGCGGCGCAGGCAAGGACGAATTTGAACCGGTTGATGATTAGTTAAAATAACAGGAATTAACTTGTGCGTAAAGTCGGGCTATCTTTAACCGGGCAGGACATCAAGTGTATCGAAATCCCGGCTGGTCCATGCGGCTTCGTTGTTTTCGGTGCATCAGGTGACCTTGTGCGAAGAAAACTGCTTGTCAGTTTGTTTCGTTTATTTCAGCAGGATTTAATTAGCGAAAAGTTTTTTCTTCTTGGCGCAGGAAGAAAAGAGCTTTCCAACGAACAGTTCCGAAAAGATACAGAGCAGATTATATGCGAAAAAACAAAAGAAACATCACCTTTAGGTCTGGAACAATTTTTAAGTCTGCTTTATTATATCGATGGAGATTATCGAGAGGCTTCATTTTATGATAACATAAAAGCAGAAATCGGTAAATTAAGTCAAAAACATCATGCAAATGATAACATTATATTTTATCTTTCTGTGCCGCCGTTTTTATATCCTGAAATTGTCGAACATCTTGGCTCATCAAAATTATCATGTCAGCCAAAAACAAAATTGGTTGTCGAAAAGCCTTTTGGAAAAGACCTGGAAAGTGCATTGGATTTAAACGAAAAAATCAACAAATGTTTTAACGAATCTCAGGTCTATCGAATAGACCACTATTTAGGCAAGGAAACTGTTCAGAATATCCTGATGTTTCGTTTTGCCAATTCAATATTTGAGCCAATCTGGAACAGAAATTTTATAGACCATATTCAGGTAACAGCGGCGGAATCAGACGGGATCGAGCATAGAGCCGCATATTATGACCAGAGCGGTGCACTGCGTGACATGTTTCAGAATCACATGCTTCAAATGCTCGCTTTGGCTGCGATGGAGCCACCGATATCTTTTGAGGCGAACAGTGTTCGCGATGAAATAGTTAAACTATTAAAATCTATTCGCCCCTTCAAAATCGAAGAACTCGATAACTACATCGTCAGGGGACAATACGGCGAAGGAATAATAAACGGAGAAAAAATTGTTTCCTACAAATCCGAACATTCGGTATCTCCCGGCTCAAGGACAGAAACTTACATAGCTGCGAAAATTTTTATCGACAACTGGCGATGGAAAGATGTCCCCTTCTACATGCGAACCGGAAAAAGGCTGTCCGGCAAGGATACTGAAATCGCGATTACTTTTAAAAAATCGCCGCATTCAATGTTTGCCTCAATGGGTTTTAATGAAATACCGTCCAATGTGCTTGTTCTTCAAATCCAGCCTAAAGAAGGAATCCTGCTTGATTTTCAGGCGAAGCGTCCCGGCGCAAGAAAGTGTATGAGCACCCTTTCGATGAATTTCAACTACGCCGATCTTTTCGGGACGGAAATGCCGGAGGCATATCAGCGGTTGCTGCTCGATTGCATGCTCGGTGACCAGACTTTATTTACCAGACAAGACAGCATAGAAACAGCTTGGAGCATCTTGACACCGGTTCTAACAATATGGGAGAACAGCGATTCAAAACCGGTTATATACCCTGCCGGCTCTGAAAGTTTTCTTCAAGCAGATAAACTCATAGAATCCGAAGGTCACAAGTGGCGGAAAATCGGCGATTAGCCTATATAAAAAGTCCTAAATATTCGTGCTGAAAGCCTGTTCTACGATTATATGCTTATTTGCTTCTGCTCTTTTGTAAGAGTTTCGTTAAGCGAACCGGAACGGAAGCCCTGTAAATCGATGGTTATAAATTTGAATCCTATTGATTTCAGTTTATTGATAATTTTCTGGCGGTTCGGCTCTGAAATTATTTTATTCAGGTCTTTGAGATTTACTTCGATTCTTGCGATTGTATCGTGATGACGAACACGAAATTCGACGAAGCCCAGTTCTCTTAAAAAATCTTCCGCTTCCTCAATTTGTTCTAATCGCTGTCTTGTAATTTTCAAGCCATAAGCAATTCTCGAGGCAAGGCATGGAGAAGCAGGCAAATCCGAAGTAGGCAGATTGAGTTTTCTGCTGATTTTTCGAATATCATCTTTTGTCATTTCCACTTCCATCAGAGGAGACAAAATTCCCCTTATATCAGCGGCTTTGTTGCCGGGTCTGAAATCGTCCTTATCATCGAAATTGCAGCCGCAAATTACATTATGAAAATTATTTTTTCGAGCAATTTCGTTCAGCATGGAATAAAGATGAGATTTACAATGGAAACATCTATCCGGACTGTTTGCGGCATATTCCGCATCGTAGATTTCCTGCACCTTAATTTCTTCGACCTTAGCACCCAGCAATTCGGCAAATTCTATTGCGCGTTTGTATTGTGTTCCTGAAAGAGATGAGCTGACTCCGATACATGCTAAAACATTTTCAGCACCGAGCACGTCAATTGCTGTTTTCAGAAGGAATGTACTGTCAACGCCTCCTGAATATGCCACAACTGTTTTTTTCAGCTTTTTCAAATTGCGTTTAAGTAATTCGTATTTTTCATCAAGTGACTTCTTCATAAATTAAACCATGAATGTCATTCTGAGTGAAACAAAGAATCTATCTAATATTCACATGCCAGATGTTTCGCTGCGCTCAACATGACAATTATACTTTGTAAATGTTATTTAGGTACAAATGGCGAAAGTTCGCGAAGGCGATTGATAACAGGCGGAATTGTTTTAACAGTATAATCTATCTCGTCTTCGGTGTTATATTTACTGAGACTGAATCTTATAGAGCCGTGAGCCGCGGTAAAGGGAACGCCCATCGCCCTTAAAACGTGGCTTGGCTCAAGCGAGCCGGATGTACATGCCGAGCCGCTGCTGGCGCAGATGCCATGCTGGTCGAGCATTAACAGAATTGCCTCGCCTTCTATATACTCGAAGCTGATATTGCTTGTATTCGGCAGTCGGTTTGCTATGTCACCGTTTACCCGGCAATCCGGACAATTCTTTAATATTGCTTTTTCGAGTTTATCACGGAGTTTTTTAACTTTGTTATTTTCCAGTTTGATATTTTCCTTCGCTAATTCACAGGCTTTTCCAAGACCTATTATGCCCGGTACGTTTTCCGTTCCGGCTCTTTTGCCTGATTCCTGGTGACCTCCTAACTGATAGGGTGAGAGCCGTGTACCTTTCCGTACGTATAGAACACCTACACCTTTGGGGCCATGAAGCTTGTGTGCAGAAATGCTTAACAAATCAATATTGCTTTTTGATAAATCCAGCGGAATTTTACCGACAGCCTGTACCGCGTCGGTATGAAATATCGCTCCTTTGGACTTTACTAATTCTGAAATTTTATCTATCGGAAAGATAACACCAGTTTCATTATTAGCGTACATAATAGTCACGATTACGGTGTTATCATCAATTTGGTGCTCCAATTCAGCTAAATCAATCATGCCGTATTTATCCACTCCCAGCTCAATAATCGAGTAGCCGCGATTTTCACTTTCTCTGCAAACAGCAAGTACCGCAGGGTGCTCGACTCTGGTTGTGATAATTTTTCTTTTATTCGGTGCCGCATATAAAGTACCTTTTATCGCAGTATTGTCGCTTTCGGTCCCTCCGCTTGTGAAAACAATCTCGCTCGGCTCACAGCCAAGAAGTTCTGCTGCCTGTTCACGAGCATGAGCTATTTTATGACCGATTTGGCCGCCGAAAGTGTGCATACTCGATGGATTTCCATATAATTCGCTGAAATATGGTTTCATTTCCTCAAATACCTGTTCATCCATCTTTGTTGTAGCGTTATTGTCAAAATATATAGTTTTCATATTTCCTTATTCCGCATATATTATAATTCTATTATTCTTCCATATGATTATGTGGCAGCTCTGATGAATCGCCGGCTTCTTCCACAAATAAATCATCAGATACATATTCCCGGAGTCTTGCTTCGACTACGTCTTTCATCGTATATTCAGCAAGCTTGCACTGGGCACACATGCCTCTGAAGGCAACAATAACTTTATTGCCTTCGACATCTATTAGTTCGATGTTTCCACCATGTTCGCGAAGCGCAGGTTTAATCTGCTCATTTATAGTCTGCTGAATCAATTGAATTTTCTGAATATTAGTTAATTTTGCACCTTTTTGAAGCGAAACTGAAGCATTTTCCTTTAGCTTTTCACCCTGAACATTTTGAATAATTTTTTCAATTTCACCTTTGCACCCGCCGCAGCCGCCTCCGGCTTTGCAGTAATTTGTTACATCTTCGACCGTTGAAAGATTATTTTCTCTTATTACTCTTTCGATTTCCTTGTCTGTAACACCAAAACATGTGCAAACTACATTGCCCTCAAGCTCATGTTTCTTTTTACCGCCCGTTCGATAATTATCAATTGCTGCTTCAAGAGCTTCTCTTCCCATAACGGAGCAGTGCATTTTCTGCTCAGGCAAGCCGCCGAGATAATCGGCGATATCTTTATTCGTAACCTTCGCGGCTTCGTCTAAAGTTTTGCCCTTTATAAGCTCTGTTAAAACCGATGACGAAGCAATCGCACTTGCACAGCCGAATGTTTTAAACCTGGCATCTTTTATTTTGCCGCTTTTATCAAGTTTAAATGTTAGCTTCAAGGCGTCACCGCAGGCGAGTGAGCCTACTTCACCGACACCATCCGGATTTTCAACTTCTCCGACATTACGCGGATTGAAAAAATGATCTCTTACTTTATCTGTATAATCCCACATAATATTTTTAATCCTTCATATTTTTTGTAACCAGAATGATAGTCAATTTTTATTTCCGACATATAACATATTTCTATGGATTCGTCTGATTGAGCATTGTCCGAACTGCTGAGGGATGCACGCCTCCGGAATCAGCAATTTCCCGAATCGTCATATTAGATTTCACGGTAAAGCCTGAGGTTTTTAATTTTCGTACTGCTTCATCCACGTTAATATTCATTTGTTCACAATATTCTTTCAGTGTCATTTGTCCTAATCGACTTCTTTCTGTACCACCCTGCCCTAAAGCAATTTGGTATATTTCTGAAGGAGTTTTGGAAAACGACTCCGCAAGTTCACCAATTGTTATATCGCTCGAATTTACTTCGATACCTTGTGCTTGAAGGTTAGCCTGCATGGTTTCAAGGTCAACGTCTGTAACCTGTTGAGCAAGCTCAGTTAAAGTAAAAAGTTCAGCATGAGGTACAGGAGCCTGCTGAGAGGTATTTTCCCAGCTATTTTTAATGCTTTCGTTCCAGGTCATCAGTGTTGAAAAAGGAGCGGTATTTACAATCGTTCCAACACCAACAACAATACAAACAACCATCGCTAACAGCCATTCAGGCCGCAAAGAATAGGATTTTGTAACTTTGCTTTTGAAATAACTGATAAATGGTTTTATATTGAAGAGAAGGTGAAAGACTACTGTAATCACAAAGATAATACCGAACCAGTCATGTAAAGCTATCCATTGCTCTTTAGTTAAAGCATAAATCGTCCAGCCAGACCAGTTGGCAATTCGTCCGGGAGGAACAATAAAGAGAATTATACCCGTGATGGTTAATCCAAGAAAGGAAAATGCGGTCAGAACAGATACAAACGAACGCCAGTTGAATCTTCTTTTTCCTTTAGCTTCCATTTTGTTGTCCTTCCTATATTTTTCTAAAAAACGATAAACTCTTTCTTATGAAGAGATTTCATTTAATGCCTGTCTGAAATCGGTTATTATATCATCTATATGCTCAGTTCCCACAGATGTTCGTATATAATCTTCAGTAACTCCTGCCGCAAGCTGTTCTTTTTCACTTAATTGCTGATGCGTTGTGCTGGCCGGGTGTATCACTAAAGTCTTGCTGTCTCCGATATTTGCCAGGTGGCTGGCTAATTTTACGCTATTTATGAATTTAATCCCTGCCTTTTTACCACCTTTGATACCAAAACCGAGGATTGCTCCCTGTCCGTTCGGGAGGAATTTTTTTGCGAGTTTATAATCAGGATGCGATTCGAGACCCGGATAATTTACCCAGCCAACTTCGGGCTGTTTTTCGAGCCACTTAGCCAAAGCAAGAGCATTTTCACTGTGTCTGGGCATACGCAAATGCAGGGTTTCCAATCCCTGTAAGAACAAAAAAGCGTTGAACGGCGACATGCAGGAACCCATATCGCGCAGAAGCTGCGTTCTTGCTTTAATAATATAAGCCATATTGCCAAAAGATTCTGTGTATTTCAAGCCATGATAGCTCGGATCAGGCTCAGTCAATTCCGGGTATCTGCCGTTGTTCCAGTCGAACCTGCCGGAATCAACAATCGCTCCGCCTATACTTGTGCCGTGACCGCCGATAAACTTCGTGCAGCTATGGACAACAATATCAATTCCATATTCAATCGGTCTGAATAATATTGGTGTCGTAACAGTATTATCGCAAATCAAAGGCATTCCATGCTTGTGGGCAATATCAGCGATTTTATCGTATTGCAGAACATCATTTTTGGGATTAGCTATGCTTTCAACATACATCAGACGGGTATTGTTCTTTACCGCCTTCTCGAAATTATTTGGCTCTCTCGGATCGACAAATGTCACTTCGATACCGAGTTTGGCAAATGTATGACTGAACAGCGTAACTGTTCCGCCGTAAAGTGAGTTCGAGGCAATAATATGTCCGCCTGAGCCGCATATATTTAATATGCTCACGTAAATTGCGGATTGGCCGGAACTTAACGCCAAACCACCGATGCCTCCTTCAAGTGCGGCTAATCTTTTTTCGAGTATGTCGGTTGTCGGATTCATCAATCGAGTATAAATATTGCCGAATTCCTTCAACGCGAAAAGATTCGCTGCATGGTCGGAGTCTTTGAACATATAACTTGCTGTCTGGTAAATGGGTACCGCCCTGCTTAACGTATCCGAATCGACTGTTTGTCCTGCATGAACCGCAAGAGTATCAATATGATATTTAATATTTTCTTTCATAATTTAATCCTTACTTGTTACATAAACAACCTGCTCAGCAAGCAGATTTGGAGCGAGTTTTACGGGACTAACGCTTGTTTTGGTTAACGGGATTTTTTTCTCAACTCTGATATCAAGCTTGCTGCAGTACTCATCAAAATCTTTCAAAGATAAACAATGTATATTAGAAGAATTGTACCAGCAGTATGGCAATTGTTTTGTCACAGGCGCTTTACCATTCAGCAGAAGCTGCATCCTGCATCGCCAGTGAGCGAAGTTTGGAAAACTGACAATTACTTTCCTGCCAACTCTCATCAATTCTTTCAGCACTTTTTCCGTATTTTTAATTGTCTGAAGAGTCTGCGAGAGTATTATATAGTCATAACTTTTATCGGCATAATTTTCCAGGCCATCTTCGATGTTATGCTGAATAATCGGCAAGCCGCGAATTACACAGTTTAGAACAAGTTTTTCATCCAGTTCTATGCCTTCTCCCTGTATATTTTTATCTGCAATCAGATTTTCCAGAAGCGTCCCATCGCCGCAGCCTATATCCAGAACAGAACTATTCGGCTCAATGAGCGATTCTATAACTTCATAATCGATACGAACACGATGAGCATGTGCAATAACTGGAATTCCTTTATCATCCTGTTCGAGCGGAGCAGCTTCTTTAAGTTCCTTTTCAGGTTTAAATGCCGCATTTAGAAAAGCGGAAATAAAAGAGCCGAGAGTTTCAGATTCCAGCAAAAAAGCATCATGGCCGTAAGGTGAATTTATATCGCAAAAGCTTACATTTTTTCTGTTGGCAACCAATGCGTTCACAATAATTTTGGATTGTTCCGGCGTAAAAAGCCAGTCACTTGTAAAACTTACCACGAGAAATCTGCATTGGGTATTTGCGAAAGCTTCGTTGAGTGAACTGTGACCATTTTTCAAATCGAAGTAATCTGAAGCTTTGGTTATATAGAGATAACTATTTGCATCGAATCTTTCGACGAAGCTCTGTCCCTGGTGGTCAAGATACGTTTCGACCGCGAACTCGGAGTTGAAATCATAATTGTAACTGTTTCCATTTCGTAATTGTCTTCCAAATTTATTGCGCATTCCTTTTTCGGAAAGGTAAGTAATATGTCCTATCATTCTTGCGATAGCCAGGCCGTGATCAGGACTTTTTTCATCGTCATACTGTCCTTCTGCGAAGTTAGGATCCGCGAGTATAGCATTTCTGCCAACAGCATCGAAAGCGATAGATTGTGCTCCGAGATGTGAAGTCGTAGCGATGGGTACAGCAGCTTTCATAAAATCAGGATATGAAATTGCCCACTGTAATACCTGCATTCCGCCAATTGAACCGCCAATAACAGCAAGAAGCTGCTTTATGCCGAGTTTGTCCAGAAAGAGTTTCTGTACCCTGACCATATCAGCTATTGTTATAATGGGAAAATCCAGACCATATGGTTTTCCTGTTGCCGGATTTATAGAACATGGTCCTGTTGTCCCACTGCATCCGCCTAAAATGTTAGAGCAGATAACAAAGTACTTATTTGTATCGATTTTTTTGCCGGGTCCGACCATGTTGTCCCACCAGCCCGGCTTTTTGTCATTAGCGTTGTTTCGTCCGGCGACATGTGCATTGCCGCTGAGTGCATGACATATTAATACTGCATTATTCCCTGAATTATTTAAACTGCCGTATGTTTCATAAGCAACATCAATTGGTGCAAGAGTTTTACCGCATTCCAGTTTTAGCGGATTGTCCTGCTCTACGACACGTATTGACTGTGTCTGGATGATTCCTATCGAGTTGTTTTCATTAATATCCATTGTTAGTTCTTAGGTAGAATTTCAACCATTCTATCAAGTGCTTTTTTTGCTCTTTTTCTTATATCTTCCGGCACTGTAACACGATACTTTGTCTTTTTATCCGGCGAACTTTCCAAATCTTCCAGCGCCCAGAGAATTTTTTCGAGAGGTATTTTTTTCATATTGGGACAGACAGCTTTCGGAGCGGCCGCGATAAATTCGGCATCAGGATTTTCTTTTTTGAGAGTATGAATAATCCCTGTTTCCGTCGCAACTATGAATTTCCTGATCCTGCTTTGCTTTGCGAATTTAAGCATCTGGCCTGTGCTTAATATCTTGTCAGAAAGAGCCTTTACAGGCTCATTACATTCCGGATGTGACATAACTATCGCACCAGGGAGCTGTTTCCTGGCCGCTTTAATATCCTTTTCTGTTATCATAACATGCGAAGGACAATATCCCGGCCAAAGAATAATGTCACGAGATGTCATCTGTTTAACATATCCGCCGAGATTCTTGTCCGGCACAAATATTATTTTCTTATCAGCAGGAAGTGAATTTACAACTTCGACTGCATTTGCGCTGGTACAGCAATAATCACTTTCAGCTTTTACTTCTGCCGAGCTGTTCACATAGCATACGACAATCGCATCGGGATGTTTTTGTTTCAGTTGCTTTAATTCCTCACCTGTTATCATATCTGCCATCGGGCAGCCTGCGTTTTTCTCTGGTAAAAGCACAATTTTGTCAGGCGAAAGAATCGCGGCGGTTTCCGCCATGAACAAAACGCCGCAAAACACAATTACATCTGCATCTGTTTTAGATGCTGTAATACTCAAACCAAGTGAATCGCCCGTAAAATCGGCAATATCCTGTATTTCGCCGGGCTGATAATTGTGAGCCAAAATAACAGCGTTGTATTTTTTTTTGAGTTTATCAATTTTTTCAAGCAAATTATCCAAGCATTTCCCCTGTTGCATTAAGCAGTTTTATCTGCGTTCTTTTTGAAAATCAATTCTGCGTTCCGAGTAAGCACTGTCACGTTCGGCGGCACTGACTCTTTTATCCAGACATTACCTCCAATCACCGAATTTTTACCAATAATAACATCTCCCAAAATCGTAGCCTCTGCGTAAATGGTTACATTGTCTTCTATTGTGGGATGTCTCTTGCCGCCTTTGATTATATTGCCTCTTTCATCCTTGGGAAAACTCATCGCTCCAAGTGTTGTGCCCTGATATATTTTAACATTATCACCAATAATCGAAGTCTCACCAATAACAACGCCGGTACCATGGTCGATGAAGAAATTTTTACCTATTCTTGCTCCGGGATGAATATCTATACCCGTTTTCGAATGGGCGCATTCGCTCATTATACGCGGAATCAAAGGCACTTCTTTAAGATACAGCTCGTGCGCAATTCTATATGTCGCAATTGCAGTAATACATGGATAGCTCAAAACGACTTCTTCATAGGATTGTGCCGCCGGATCTCCATCGTAAGCTGCACCGACATCACCTTTGAGAAGCTCACGAATTTCAGGCAGACGATTTAATAAATGTTGAGTTACATTTTCCGCCATAGTTCGACAGTTACAATCATCACAATTTTTTATTCTGCAGCCGTATCTAAATGCGCGTTCAGCCTGTTCGCAAAGTTCATCGAATACATTACAAAGTATATCACCTACGATAAAACTGATATTTGTTACCGAGACAATTCTTCTGCCTGTATATCCCGGAAAGAGCAATTCAGTTAAATGACTAAGAATTTCGAGTATTTTTTCCCTTTCGGGCAGATTCTTGGCATCAATAAAGTTAATTCCCGAATCATCCTTGTATGTCTGTACAATGTTTTCCACGATTTTTTTGATTTCATTGTTAGTCAATTTATCATTTTCCATTTTCAAATCCTATATCTGATATAATAGCGGCTTGTTCTTTTTTGATTTATCAACCATATCCTGTAATGTAATCGACTCCAGTACCATGAAAATAGCTTTTTCAATTTCCGTCCATACTTCCCGTGCCACGCAGTTTTTAATTTTAGGGCAGTATTTGTCGTTTTCAACACATTCGACTGTAACTACAGGACCTTCAAGGCAATTAAAACACTCACTCAATTTAATCTCATTTGGAGGTTTTGCAAGCAAGTAGCCCCCTTTTGCACCTCTTTCACTGGTTACAATCCCCGCTGATTTGAGCAGGGATATGATTTGTTCGAGATATTTGATTGAGATTCCCTGATCTTTCGATATAACTTTCAATTGAACAGGTTCCCGACCAAAATTTTCTGCCAATTCTACAACAGCACGTATTCCATATCTTGTTCTTGTCGATAATTTCATATTTTTATCCTTGTAATCCTATCGTAATAGTAGTATATTATACGAACAAAATATAAAATGTTAAGTAAAAAATTAAAATAACTCTTAAAAAATTTATATTTACATGCTGATTTACGTAAGTTAAGTATATTCGATAGAAATGTATGGAGGTAAAAGAAATGAATATCGCCAAAGATATGACGGAATTAATAGGTAAAACGCCGCTTGTATGGTTTAATAAAATCGCAAAAGGCAGCAAAGCCAAAATAGCAGGAAAACTGGAATTTTTCAATCCTGCCAGTAATATCAAAGACCGAATAGGTGTAAATATGATATTAACTGCAGAACGTGAAGGTAAAATTAAACATGGAACCACGATTATAGAGCCAACAAGCGGTAATACAGGTATTGCGCTTGCATGGGTAGCCGCGGCAAAAGGTTATAAACTCATACTTACAATGCCAGAATCTATGTCGATAGAACGCAGAAAAATGCTTAAATTTCTCGGAGCAGAACTTGTACTGACTCCCGCCCAGAACGGCATGACAGGAGCAGTAAATAAGGCAAAAGAGCTTCTTGAAACGACAGAAAATGCCTTCATGCCGCAGCAGTTTATGAATAAGGCAAATCCACAGATACACAGAGAAACGACCGCAGAAGAAATATGGACTGATACCGAAGGCAATATAGATATTTTCGTTGCAGGAGTTGGTACAGGAGGAACAATCACAGGCGTCGGAGAAGTTCTTAAGTTGCGAAAACCAGAAGTAAAAATTGTGGCGGTAGAGCCGAAAGATTCTCCTGTACTTTCAGGAGGAAAACCTGGTCCTCATATGATTCAGGGAATCGGGGCAGGTTTCATTCCCGATGTACTAAATATTCAGATAATTGATGAAATCGTTCAAATAACAAATGTTGAAGCAATCGATATGGCAAAACGCCTTGCAAAAGAAGAAGGCATACTTGCCGGTATTTCTTCCGGAGCGGCTGCCGCCGCCGCAATTAAAGAAGCTGAACGGCAAGAGAATGAAAACAAACTTATTGTCGTAATACTTCCCGATACGGCAGAACGCTATATCAGCACCGCATTGTTTGATTAAAATTAATGACAGATGACAAAAAATAAGTGGAAAATTCGATTAATAGACTCATCCGCAAAATCAGGTGACACAAAAAAACAAACCGCAAAGCAGATTGCCGTATTAATGAGCGGCGGTGTGGACAGTTCTGTAACTGCTTATATTCTTAAGGAGCAGGGATGGGATGTACTTGGAGTAACTATGGTAATTCCTGTTTCATGTGATTTAGGAAAAAGCGTAAGCTCCGGATCGGATGCAACTTTAGTCTGCGATGAGCTTAAGATACCACATATAATAATTGATGTCACCGAACCTTTCAAAGAGCTTATTATAGATAATTTCGCAAAATCATACAAGAAGGGCGCTACTCCTAATCCATGCGCAGACTGCAACACACTGATTAAATTTTCCATGTTATGGGATTTTGTCAGAGATAATTTCAGCATAGCGAACCTCGCTACAGGTCACTATGCACGAATATCACGTACAAGCAGTAATGTGTATTTAGGGAGAGCAAAAGACAGGACAAAAGACCAAAGTTATTTCTTATATGGAATACCATCAAAAAAACTTGAAAGAATACTTTTCCCTTTGGGAGAATTGACGAAAGAAGAAGTTCGCAATATCGCTTCTGAAGTTAATTTAACCGTCGCAGAAAAAAGCGAAAGCATGGAATTGTGCTTTGCAGGTCAGGGAGATTATCGATATGTTTTAGAAAGTGTTGAAACTGATCGGCCTGGTGATATTATGGATATGCAGGGCAACAAAATAGGGACTCATAAAGGGATTGCCAATTATACCCTCGGCCAGAGACAGGGAATCGGGTACGCGGGAGGCAAGCCGCTGTATGTAGCAAAAATTGATGCCCGGACAAATACTATTGCATTAGGTGAAAGGGAGGATATAAGCTCAAGTGTCATTAAAGCAAATAATATTAATGTTTTAATTCCTGTTGATTATATTCCTGAAAAACAGATTTTCGGCAAAATCAGGTCGTATGGCAATCCCCTGCCATGCAAATTAATTGTTGCAGATAAAACTTCCATGACGGTCGAGTTTGTCGAGCCTTTATTTGCACCCTGCCCGGGACAAAAAATGGTTTTATATAACAGTGAAGACAATATTATTGCCGGTGGAACAATAATATAATAAGAAATTAATTATGCAATAAAAGTTTAGGACTTTTTATAGGGGAATAACAATGAAAAATAAAGTCTTATTATTTTTAATAATATTGAAGGTTATAAATTTATTTAGTATCCCTTCTTTTTCTCAACAACCTAACGATGTAAATAGTCCAGAAAAAGTTGAGGATTATCTTAGGATTGCGGCTATGCAAAACGCAGGACTTGAGACTGCTTTTGAGCAGTGGAAAGTCTCTTTGGCACAAGTCCCGCAGTTCAAGGCGATTCCTGATCCGAAGTTTACTTATAGTTATTTTATTCGCGAGATAGAAACCAGAACCGGTCCTCAAAAGCAACGATTCAGTATTGTGCAGACTTTTCCATGGTTTGGTGTTATCGAATCAAGAACTGATATCGCTGCTGCAAAAGCTAAAGCTGCTTATCAGAATTATGAAGCTATTAAATTAGAGCTTTTTTACAGCGTAAAAAATTCGTTTTATGAATATGCTTATCTTGGTAGAGCAATCGATATAGCAAGACAAAATGTCGAACTGCTCAAATACCTTGAAGAAGTTGCCAGAACGAGATATGCTGCATCTGTTGGCAGTCATCCGGATATTATCAGGGCGCAAATTGAACTTGCTATTTTAGAAGATAAATTAAAAAGTATCGAGAAATTACAGGAGCCGATAATTGCCGGACTAGACGCTTTATTAAATCGAAAAAGTGATTCACTTTTGCCCATACCTAAAATAGAAAAAAATACTCCAGTAAAACTTGATAAGCAGGTACAAATAGAAAATATGATATCCAGGAATCCCAAACTATGTGAACTGGATTTTGAAATAGCTTCTGCTAAAGCAGGTGTAGAGCTTGCTAAAAAGAGGTTTTATCCTGATTTAAGTATTGGTTTGGACTGGATACAGACTGATGAATCAAAAATGGCCGGCATAGAAGACAGCGGCCAAGATCCGATTATTGCGATGTTCACAATTAATATACCTATATGGACCGAAAGCTATAAAGCTGCAGAGCTTCAGGCAAGAGCGCAAGCCAGAGTTTTATCTGCCAAAAAGCAGCAGAGTTCAAATGACCTTTTAGCTCAGTTTGAGAAATATTTTTACCAGTTCGAGGATTCATCCAGAAAAATGTCTCTTTATGAAAATACATTAATTCCAAGAGCACAGGAAATGCTTGAAGCCTCGGAAGCAGCTTATAAGGCTGGAACTGTAGATTTTTCAAACCTTATAGATTCTCAAAGGACTTTGCTTGAATTTAAGCTTTCTTATGAACGTGAATTTACAAGGCATATGCAGAAACTGGCAGGATTGGAAATGCTTACAGGAGAACTATTGTAAGCACATAAGTGCTTATATTGTAGATGGTTATGTTTAGTTGTGATTTTTAATAGTTTTTACTGAACATATATCCTACGAAACAAGTAGGATATAGAAATTAAAGGAAACTATTTATGGCAGGAATGACTAAAAAATACATATCATTCTTTTT
>JAFGEF010000058.1 GCA_016931715.1 Sedimentisphaerales bacterium | reverse complement strand
GCAAAATTGAAGTTAGACATATATTGTATGAAGAAAATCGGTTTAAAAGATTTTCTTCATACAATCTGCTGCATTGCTGTAACTGCTCATCAATGAATACTTTAAGCTCATTGTTTAAGAAAGAAAAAATTAAACACAAGCAATTTTTTCTTTCTTAAAGTATGCCTAACTTCAACTTTGCAGTTTCATTATATTTTTGCGATTAAAATACTTATGATAGCAGGATGCTTTATCAATTGCTATCACGAACTAACAAATAGCCGATATTAGTCTTTAAGTCAAGCTCAAATTGACACTGTTTTGCACATTCAAATATGGAAGGCAGATTTTGAAGAGCGTATGCAATTGCAGAAATGCATAACATACCTTGACGCATCTTTTTGATAGTAGTAACATAACAAAATATGGTTATTGCTTCACAATAACGAAACTTTTTTAGAACTACCCATATTATATTCTTATATGGGTAATTATGAACGCATATTGGAAGGTTAAAATGTTTAGAAAATTAATATTTATTGTACAGATAGCATTTTTTATTACAGCATCCTGCACAAACAATCTTCATCAAAACAGAAATCAGGAGACAGGCTATATTATTGGCGAGGTTCTTTTTTCTGATGATTTCTCCGGCGATCTGTCGAACTGGCTTGCAGAAGGAATCCAGCCTGTATTAAATCAAGCGAAGATGGAATTGGACACGCCTGTGGGTACAACGGTTTGGTTCAAGCCTCAGCTTCAGGGCGATGTGATGATTGAATATGATGTAACAGCTATTGATAAGGGCGGCCCAAATGACAGAGTCAGCGATTTGAATTGTTTTTGGATGGCAAGTGATCCTGCTCACCCGGACAATCTTTTTGCAGCAGGTAAAGAACGTTCCGGTATTTTTGAAAAGTATGATAATTTGAACCTGTACTATGCAGGATATGGCGGAAATACGAATACAACAACACGATTTCGCAGATATAATAATGGTGACCGCAGGCTGCTGGGTGAATATACAGACAAAAGCCATCTGATTATACCAAATCACAAATATCATATTCAATTGGTATGCTGTGATAAAATCGTGGAGTACTATCGCGATGGTGAGCGTTTGTTTTACCATGAAGACCCCCAGCCTTATCGCAGCGGCCATTTTGGTCTCAGAACGACTCAGAACCATCTTATTATGGATAATTTCCGCGTCTTACGCATCCTTTCCAAACAGGATAAGGACAAATGAAATGATTACTAAATCGTTATTCACAAAAGGTGGATTTTGAGAAAACAATTCGCAAAATCTCTTTTTGTATGCACGACAAAATATAAAAGTAGTTGCGGGCGACAGCCTGATTTGGTATAAAGCTCGAATAATTGACGCAAATAGTTGTTAACATATTGTTTATCCGGTAATTTTGACTGCATGACGTTATTAACTTTATAATAAAGAAACGAATTCAAATTGTACTGGTTTAGGAGAAACAGTGCATAAATTAAAAGTAGTCAGTATAGGGGGATTCGGTCACTCAGTATTCGTATTCGATGATATGCTTGGCATGGAAGAAGCGGAGCTTGCGGCTTTTGCTCCGGCGATGGAGTCAGAATCCCTTGAAATAGTAACCAGGCATAAAATATACAATGATAATATTTCACAGTATGATGACTGGCGGAAAATGCTTGGCGAAGTTAAGCCTGATGTCGCTATCATAAGCACAAGGCTTGACAAAATCTCTGAAATATCTATCGCCGCGGCTGAAGCGGGTTGTCATTTGATTTGTGAAAAACCGCTTGCATTGAATTACTCATCTCTTAAAAAGCTGTTCGACGCGGTTAACAAAAATGGTGTGAAATTATTTGCAATGCACTCGATGCGTTCCGAAGGCGTTTTCATAACGGCACATAATATTTATCGCAATGGCGACATAGGCGAAGTAGTACTGGCTAACGGACGAAAGAGTTATAAATGGGGCACCAGGCCGGAATGGTTTGCTAAGCGGGAGACTTATGGCGGAACTATCTGCTGGGTTGGTATTCATGCACTTGATTTTATCCATTATATAACGGGAACTGAATTCAGCAGTGTAATGGCAATGCAGAGTAATTTCGCACATTCGAGCCATATAGGCTGCGAAGACAACTGCGGGCTGGTTTTACAAATGACTAACGGCGGTCATGCTACTGTGAGTGTTGATTTGTTCAGACCATCTTCTGCGCCAACACATGGTGATGACTGGGTGCGCATTGTCGGAACCAGGGGAGTTCTCGAAGCCAATGCAAGCAGGAACACGTGTTATTTAATTAAAGAAGGCAGAGAACCGGAAGATGTATCAGTTGCTCCGAAATCTATGATATTCCGGAATTTTCTTTTGTCCCTTTTGGGGAAAAATGAATATGAACCTGAACTGAGTACTAAGGATGGATTTATGCTGACGCATGTATGTTTATGTGCACGCGATGCGGCTGATGCCGGTAAGATGGTGAAAATTGAAAAAGGGCTTTGGGATTGAAACCGCCTCTCAGCGAAGTATTGAGTATTGGAGATAGATTATGCTGCGTTTAGCAATGATAGGAACGGGAGGGTATGCATTTGAGCTTATAAAAAGAATCTGGATGATTCCTGATAAGATAAAGCTGGTTGCAGCAACATCGAATCCTGTTCGAAAGAGGCCGGGTGCGGATATATGCCGCGATAAAGATGTCGAAGTGTATGATTCAGTGGATGAGATGTTCGATAAGATTCAGGGAAGATGCGATGTCGTATATGTCCCTACGCCGATTCAGACTCACAGCTCTCTGACGAAGCAATCTCTTTCTGCCGGTTTCGATGTTTTTCTGGAAAAGCCGCCGACCGCTACAATTCAGGAACTTGATGAACTGATAAAGTTTGTGGACGGATACAATACAAAGGCAGCAGTTTGTTTTCAGTATCTTTATACAAGTATTGTTCGTCAAATGAAGGAAAATATCTGTTCCGGCAGGTATGGAAAAGTTAAAAAAGTCCGCTCAATCAGTGCATGGGAGCGGCTGGATGCGTATTTTTCACGGAGCGACTGGGGGGGGAAACTGCGTGTAAATAATCAATGGGTTCTGGACGGCACAATCAATAATCCGCTCGCTCATGTGCTAAGCAATGACCTGTACCTTGCGTCAATGGAGCCGGGACAGATGGCAAGACCGAAAACTGTACAGGCGGAATTATATCATGTTCACGATATCGAGAGCGAGGATACCAGCAGCCTGCGTGTGATAACAACTGACGGGGTGGAAGTAGTATATCATGCAACCTTATGCGCAGAAAAGATTATCGAGCCGATTACTATTGTCGAATGTGAAAATGCGGTTATAGAATATAAAGAATTTAATAAAGCGGATATAAAATTCAAAAACGGCAGGAAGGAGAGCATCGAAGACAATTCCGAACTGCGGGTTTCTATGCTCGAGCAGCTGGCAAGTTCCTATGAGAATAAAAAGCCTTATTGCTGCACACTGGAAACCTGCCGTCCGTTTACTATAACGGTAAATGGTGCATTCGAGTCTTCCGGACTGACTCATGGTATTGATGCAGGATATATTAAACGTTTTGAAAAAGATAATTCCATTAAGACCGTTGTCGATGGTCTTCAGGGGCTTATGGAAAAAGCGTTTGAACAGGGCAGGCTTTTTTCAGAATTAGGCGCGCCATGGGCGGTAAAAACCGTGCCTTTTGATGTTAAAAATTATTCCAAATTCCCCAGCGAAGCAATTAATTTATAGTTGAAGTCAGGAGAAGAAAATGTTTGGATTATCTGTTATAGATATCATAGTAATTATTGTTTATTTCCTGGTAGTAATCGGTATTGGTTTCTGGTCTATGCGCCGTATCAAAAATCAGGAGGACTATTTCCTTGCAGGACGACGTTTCGGGAAGCTGATTCAAACATTTGCGGCGTTCGGGCAGGCAACTTCGTCAGACAGCGCCGTGTCGGTAACAACAACGACCGTTACGAACGGTGCCGCTGGAATATGGGGGGCTTTGAATATTCTCTTTGCCACGCCGGTTTACTGGATGACAAGTCCCTGGTATCGCAGGCTGAGGTTATTGACGATGGGTGACTTTTTCGAAGACCGTTATGGTTCCAGGAAGATGGCGGGTGTATATGCTCTGGTTCAGGCGGTTGGTTTTATGGTTTTGCTGTCCGTAGGTTTTTCGGCGATGAGTAAAACTGTAATGGCGCTTACACCCAAAACAGTCGAACAGTTTACTCCTGCTGAAAGAACAGAATATAATCTTTCGGTTGAGCTTGATAAGCTCGAATCCGCTGATTATGCCGGTCTAAGTTCAACCCAGAAAGAAAGACTGACAGAATTACGCCTGCAAAATCCGAAAAAGATTTTTTCTCATATCAGCCAGAATACGCTGATGTTCATTGTCTGTGTCGTAGTTTTGATATATGCAGTGGCTGGGGGATTAGAAGCGGCGTTCTTAAGCGATTTGATACAGGGAATTTTTATTATTTTGCTTTCCGTGATTCTTCTGCCTTTTGCTTTTATCAAAATAAATGATATTTACGGCGGCGGCGGTATGATGGGTGCATTTCGAACTCTGCATCAACGGCTTCCGGAATCCTTTTTCGAGATTTTCGGTTCACCGACTACCATTGATTTTACGTGGTATTATATTATTACGATTATGGTTATGGTGACAATCAATGTGGCTGTTGGAGCGAACCAGTTGTCATCGACCGGTTCTGCCAAAGATGAATACACCGCAAGGTTCGGATTTACCGCAGGACTTTATCTAAAGCGCGTCTGTACAGTCTTATGGGGACTTTTTGCACTTACTGCCGCGGTTTTGTATGCCGGTACCGTCAGCGACTCGGATATGATGTGGGGCTATGCCACACTGGACTTGCTGGGGCCGCTGAAAATCGGTTTAATCGGATTGATGATAGCATGTCTTATGGCTGCTCTTATGAGCACGGCTGATTGTTTGATGATTACAAGCTCGGCGCTTTTGACGCATAATTTATACAGGGCAGTGGTTCTGAACCGCTCGGAAAAACATTACATAGCAATCGGACGAATACTGGGTGCGATTGTGGTAATCGGCGGTGCATTGATAGCTGTTCAGTTCGAGACCATTCTAAGCCAGTTAAAATTGACATGGGAAATAGGTGTAATATTTGCTGCTTCTTTCTGGATGGGAATACTCTGGAGAAAGAGCAACCGCAGGGCGGCGTGGGCTTCGATTATGGTGACATTGATGTTATTTTTCGTGCTGCCGCTGCTGGTCCCGATGGTTTTTCCATCTTTACGCACGAACGAGTATCTGGCAAAACTGACCAGTCCCGTACCACTGGAACGAACATATACTGCCCATGAAATTGATGTCGAAACGCGTAATAATGAAATAGCAGGATGGGATGAATTAAATACATCGGGACAGGCAGCCGGAACGCGTCCATTACCGATTGAAGTCGGACAGAAATATACTAAAACTTACAAGCTTCCGCCGAGAAGCGTTTTCTGGACACAGAATGTTAAACTAAATGCCGACGGCAGGCTGGAAGGTCACGGTCAGTTGAATATTATACTCATTCTTGTTGACAGGATGGGTTGGGATTTGTCTAAAAATCCACATGCTTTAAATGAAACTGTTCGGGCTGTATTTCATGTTGTAACACCGTTTTTTATTTTGATATTATTGGGATACCTTACCAGACCGGATGACGAAAAAATACTGAGTCTGTTCTATGCCAAAATGAAAACGCCTGTGCTGGTGGACCGTCAGGCTGACCAAAGAGAACTGGAATTGTCATACGCCAATCCACACCGGTTTGATCATCTTAAGATGTTTCCGCATACAGCGTGGGAATTCTGCAAATGGGACAAAACGGATATAGTCGGTTTCAGCATTGCCATGTTGGTGGCATTCGGTATTATAGGATTGCTTGTTCTTGTTGTTTCTATCGGCGGCTGAGAAGTTTCAAGGTACATTTTTCGCTGCATTATTTAATAAGTATGTTTCTGATGGATATTTACTCTGTCTCGAATGCTCCTATATCCGGAGCTTTGCCGTGATAAGGCAAACCGACATCTACACCCGCGTCAATAAGTCTGCTTGTTTTCGATAGCCTCATGAAGTTCAGACGGGGCAGACTGCCATCTGCCTGACGATGACTATCCATGCCTTCAGGCATGAGGCTTATGAAATCGGCATCTGTTACACGGGTCTCGATATTCCACGAGTTGAATTTATCGTCCGGAACGCTTTTGGTAATATTCGCGAGAGCGGCGCCTGAACCATAGGCGATGTTGTTTCGCAAGATATGGACAACCGGATCGACCACCGTCTGCATGTCGAAGTTGCGGGGATTGCCGTAAGCTGTGTTGTTGAAGAAATGGAGCGGCCCCGGGTGATAGTTCGCATAAAAACCCTGCGCGCGATTATCGAAGGACAAATTGAATCGGATGATATGAACAGGAATCTTTGGAGGAAATTTTGTCGGATCCAGCAGAAATCCGCCCGACTTGACGCCTGCACCGTTACCGGCACGCTCTGAAGTGTCGAGAATAAATCCGTTATGCCATGCCCAGCAATTCTCGATTATATGCACTCCGGGAGCATTGATCAGGTCGAAACCATCGTCACTATTGGACCACGCTCGACATCCCCTGAATATATTACCGTCGTCATTGCTGTGACCGCCGAATCCATCGGCATTCTCCCCTCTGCGATCCGGATCATAATTATGATGTGAATCACAGTTAAGCACAAGATTGTCACCGCCATCGGCGATAAACAGGCCGGGGCCTTCATTGTGATGCAGATTGAGACGTTCAAAAATGTTATGGCTGCCTCCTTCCACACGGATTGCCCATGATTCGTTGGTCCTTGTCAGGATTTGCTGCACTCCCCGCACCTCAATACCTTTCAAATGCAGCCAGTTGCCGGTAACGCTGATTCCTTTTATTCTAACCTGCGTTGCCAGTTTATAAAAATCAAAGACCGGGATTTCATTCTGATAGGCCCAATATTTAATTCGTTTTTCTTTCTCGCCGCTCTTGTTAAGCAGAATACCAATCTGAATCTCGGTTCCGCTGAAAACATATTCCCCGCCCCTGATCCAGACAGTGTCACCCGGTGAGACAATTCCTTGAGCGTGCATAATGGAAGCGAACGGATGGTCGATTGTGCCGGTATTGGCATCGTTGCCATCCGGAGCGACATAGAATTCGGAGGCGATAGAAGGGCTAAGCGCAAGAAGAACTGTAATCCACAAAAAGCAAACGAAGGTTTTCATCTCATGCTCCTTAGAATAAGATTGGTGTTATAGTTAACCAATACAAATACTAACTATTTTAATCATATTTTCTGTCAGTAATTCTCGACTGCTTTTTACTTTTTTGTAAATCTTATATTTTCTTACCGGCCTGCACGTCTTTCTCCACGGCTTGCCCGCGTGCCGAATTGCCCGCGACTTCCTGTCGGCTGCGGCTGCGGCGCTTCTGTCGGCAGCCGATCCTTGACCATCTCCAGAATTTCGATATCCATCAAAGAGGACTGTGCGGCTGTATTCGTACTGACCCCGGGCGCTTCATCAACCGGGTTCAGAACAGCCGGCGGTTCGATACGTGATGCATTGTAATCTATGCGGCCATAGCCGATTCCACGTATGGCACGCTCTGCAAAAGCCGGATTCTTAGTTTTGTAATATGCGTATGCAGCCAATCTCGCTGTTCCCTGACTATTACTGCCTCCCTGTTCACCAACCATCGAGGCATCGGCTCCTTCGGTTCCAGTTTCCTTGTCGCGAAGAAGAACTTCCCCCGGCGCATTTCCTAACCGGCAATACTGCAGCCAAAGCTTTTCCCATGTCGGATCATCAAGAAGGTCGGTCAACTCAAAGGCTACTTCCGCTCCCCCCTGGATAGTGGTCAGGTTATAGGTTCCCGGTGTGTTATCTACCTGATAAAGTTTACCGGTTTCAGGATCGTAACCCATAACAAGATTGCGTCCCGTCCGCATTCCATACGGCATCTGCGCCATCGAGTTGACACCTGCCATAATCTTATCCCGCCACTTCGTGTCGCCTGTCCGCTCCCACTCGGTCATCCAGTTGCTGACGAATGCCAGCCAGTCAGGCCCAATGCGCACCCGCCCCGGATATTTTGCCTCTTGTTCATTTCTCGGTTGTGCCTTGCGCATCATATCGACTTCGGAAGTGGTCTTGTCTGCTATCAGTACCATCTTCATAATGTCGCCTATCCGTTCATCGGTCGTAAGATAGTAGTAGAACCGGTTATGCGCTGCCTGGCCGACACGAGGTTCCTTGGCGCTGTCACCCCAATGTACCACGTTATGACGTGAGCCAAGTCCCGCGAAGCGCCCAAAGTGATAGGTGTCAACTTCACTGGTGTGGCGCGTCATCTCCTCTGCCATTCTAAAAACGTCTGCGTCTCCCGTTCGGATATAGCTGTACCAGAGCCACAATACCGATCCCAATTCCGTATTGTCCCAGGCATATCCGCCAACATCATAGCGCCATACATGCCGCTGCGCATCGTACGCATGACGCACATCGCCATAGTTCCAGAATCCGTACCAGTAATGCTGTTCGATTGACTTTTTGTAGTAATCCAGTCCTCCTGCCAGACGCTCTTCCACTGATGCCTTGAAAGGTGTTGAACGGTCAGGCAGACTCCATATTCCGAAGACACCAGCCGCGTGAATTGCCCCGGGGCTTACTGTCAACAACGGAGGTTCATTCGCCATTGCTGCCTGTGCGACAGACTCCTCGCGTGCGGGCATCTGTTCTGACGGGTACAGTATCAGTTCACTTGTCCTTGCCACACCTATCGGATCATCATAACCCTCCTCGTAGTCCTCGTAGTTCCCGCTGCTGTTGACGTTCCCATGGCCTCGTGTGTCGTAGAATCGCATGTCCATTGCCGGTCCGTCGGGTGACCATAGCCATGCCCGCACAGTTGCGGCTTCCCCGGCTGCTCCGCTTACCTCTAAAGCCGATGGATGAGATTGCCAGAAATTTTTCATTGCTATACCCAGGCCGCCGGTTCCATCTCCTATAAATACATAACCTGACGCACGATTTCCCTGAGCCGCATCCACCCACGAACTCTGGTCGTTGGTCCGTTTGACTATGCTGAAGCCTTCGGCGTTCGGCTGCACGAGTTTGAAATCATTCCAATGCGCCGAAGGATCTTGTGTATCGGCTCCTCCTCGTCTGCCGAGTCCGCCGAATCCGCCGCCGGTTATAACAGACTCACTCCAAAGACCGCCGTTGCTTTCTGCAAATCGCACATTGCGCTCACGAAGTCCTCCCCGCAGGGGTACATCAAGAACCATTGTGAGACCGCGTACGAAATCGTTGTTCTTGTTGCCGTCGAACATAATCGTATGAACAACCTTGATAGGCCTGATTCCGGCATAGAAATACAGCCGCACTATAAATGGCAGCCACTCTCGCGAGCCGTTAACGGCTTTGTGGTACCCTTCAAATTTCGCTACTGCCCGCACAGGTCCATCCTGCTCAATTGTAACATTCTTAACGAGGCTTACATAAGCCTCGCGTGGTGACGGGTGCAGGTAATCTGTTTCTGATCCGACCTGCAGTATTGCCTCCAGGCGCCCGTTGCGTGCAACTTCGCGACCGTTCATAGTGATTGAATTAATAAGATTGCCCTGTCCTGCACTGCTCAATCGCACCTGCATCACGCCGGTATCAACCACTGAATAGCCGGACTCGGAGATTACCCTGACAGTTGCTCCATTAGGTTCTGCCGTCTGACCTGTTTTAATGGTCATTGCGCCGGTATCATCAGCATTCGCTGTTGTCGCAAATCCTGTCCATTTAATTGAGCCGTCCGGCCAATAAGCCAATGTCCAGCTCTGCAGCGGCTTTGTTTGCCCGCTCATTGTTGTCAGTCTGAATTGCTGGTTCCTCTGCACTTTTCCTTCCGGCCAGGGCACTCCCCAGCTTACACCGATAGCTCCACCGGGAGCCTCATCACCCAGCCATTTCATCTGTGCGTTCTGCGCCTTTGCTCCGATACTTGCGGCCGCTGCGACAAAGGCTGTAAATGTTATGCAAAGAATTTTCTGTTTCATGTTCGGTTCTCCATTTCGTCCCGGATTGGTTTATAAAATATGACATGGATTCTATTTAGTTTTAAATACAGAACACACTTACAAGTTACGAGCCATATAATAACTGAGTTTTATCTCAAATTCAACAATCTTTATGGCTAAAAAAAACTATATCTAAATTCAGCAATAATTTGCGAATATATATTTGAATAAAATTACGTTGATATTTATAGGCTTACGTTGTAATATGCCCGCGTATATCTTTTTGTATTATAACCGCATAATTATCATTAAGGAAAGAAATCAATGCAATTAACTGTACAGGATGCAGCAAGATTATTTTCAGTTAGTGAAAAAACCGTATATCACTGGATTGACGCGAAAGCGCTGCCGGGTTATCAGGTTAATGGTCAGTATCGTTTTAATCGGGCTGAATTGCTTAATTGGGCAATGTCTAACCGCATAAATGTTTCTCCTGATATTTTCAGTGATCCTGAATCTGTTGGTATGGAGCTTGAAAAACTTGGTGAGGCAATCAAAACCGGCGGCATTTATTATCATGTAAGTGTTAAAGATAGAAATTCCGCTTTAAGGTCGATAGTTGAACTAATGCGCCTGCCTGCAGAAGTTGACAAGGAATTCCTTTTCAACGTTCTTCTTGCACGAGAAGAGCTTGCTTCGACCGGTATCGGAGAGGGTATTGCCATACCCCATGTTAGAAATCCGCTTTTGCTTCATGTTTCCAGGCCGACTGTTTCATTGTGTTTTTTGGATAAGCCGATCGATTTTAATTCTATTGACCATCAGCCGGTTTTTTGTCTGTTTACTATCCTTAGTCCGACTGTTCGAGCGCATCTTCATTTACTGTCACGTCTTTCTTTTGCCCTGCATGATGAAAATTTGAAGAATGCCATTAAAACTCAGGCTTCCCGCGATGTAATTCTTTCCCATGTCTCCCGCATAGAAGATGAGCTTGATCCGCCGAAGTGAACTTTGCCTGAGAATCAAAACATATACTCGCATTGACGCATCACAATAACATTCCGCAGGCTGTTGGCATGAACTGAACTTTTGCAAAACTCTTATATGAATATCTATTCGAAAGAGTTATCATATTTTTGCATATTTTTTTGAATTTTGCAAAAATATTTTTTTCAATGATTTTATCATTATCGGAACTAAGCTGGGGGAATTGCTGTATTTGGGAGAAGACAGGAAAAATGTTAACCTGGCATTTGGGGATAGCAAAGAAATACAGCAAAGCCCTTGAATTTTTATGTTGTTATGTCTTTTATCCATACCACACTGCCGGGATTTGAGTACGTGCAAATAGGTTCAAGAGCCAAAATAAAATGTGTCGATTTAGTCATGTAGATTATAAGGCTGTTGTAATAAGAAGAGTTTTGCAAAAGTTCAGTAATAACTGAAAACAAATAGCTTGCAATTTTTTGTCCTGTCAGGCACATGATGAGTATTTACAGCACAGCAAACAGAAACTGGTTTGGTGAGGAAACTGCATGATAAGAACAAATGTCACGTGGATTGAGGTACATACACCTGAACTGAAGGACAAGATTCTGGTCTCTCTTTCCATGGAAGGCTGTATTCCTGAACTGACGGGAGATGCACGCGAGGCGAATGTCAAAGGGGGCCTTGGAATATACTTCGGTGATAAACTCGAGGGGCTTAACGCGATAGGGATGGACAGAGCTTTTGGATGTATGCCGCTTTACAAAAAGCGAATAGTCCAGTCAATCAGAAACGGCAGACAGCATATCGAATACAGGGATGTCTCTTATGAAGACCAGCCTGTCGAGCTTGTCACGGACAGTTTGAACAATCCCATGCAATTTGGCGCATGGGGGTGGGATGCAAAAAATACTTTTCAGGAGCGGCAATACAAAGTAGAGGTCTATAGTATTTCCCGCGGCGGTACGCTTCTCTACCTGTTCTATTGTCCTGAGGTTTTCGATGTTCTATACCCGGATGATAAAACTCACAATGGTTACGGCAGGGAACAGCGCTTCCTCCAGGAAACTGTTTTTGCTGAATGTGTTTATGAACTGCTTAAAACTATGAATATTGTCCCTGATGTTCTTCACCTTAATGAAGGTCATGTCGCAGATGCCGCTGCGATAATAAAAGGGGATAAGGCTTTCGACAAAACAAAAGTGGTTTATACAAACCACACGGTTGTTCAGGCGGGACTGGAGAGGTTTTGTGTTAACAGACTTACCGGCGGCGATGTTGGACGAGCGCGCTATGCGATGAGGTTCCTGCAGCCGGGTTACGAGAGTTTCTGGCAAAAGTTTTCGGTTCAGCATGATAGCCGGTGGTTTATTGACTTCTCGAAGGGAGCGCTTGAAATATGCGATGTCGCAAATGGAGTAAGCAGCGAGCACGCCGATGCCACGCAGACCTTATTTCCCTTTTATAACAGGGAAGTAGAAGCCGTTCTCAATGGTTCCGGTGATACATGGATAATGGATGAACTATTGAAACCTGAATTCAAAGGGATTGCACTTAATAAAAGGTCTCTTTTTAGAATATCCGCAGAAGGCAAGGCAAAGTCTTTTGCTGAAATCAAAAAGAGAACTGCGAATATGACTGATGCAAGCGGCAATATCCTTACTAAGGATGGCGTGGAACTGAATCCTGATTTACCGACTATATGGATGGTAAGGAGGATGGTCAGGTACAAGAGTCAACTGCCTGTATTAAAGGATATTATACATGTTATCTGTGCAGACAGGGATGAAAGGATTGAAACGCCTTTTGGCCCAATGAACGGTTTGCAAATGCAGGTTGTTGTTGGCGGTATTGCCCCTGAAGGATCAAGTGAAGAAGGATGGATAGAAGAGTTTGTGAACTGGATGCACAGACCGGAATTAAAAGGGCGTTTTGTTTTTGTGCCGAATGCAGATTCAATCCTTTTGAAAATGCAGGCTGTTGGCGCTGATATATGTATCAACTGCCCTCTGCCGGAGCAGGAGGCCTGCGGCACTTCAGACCAGCGTTCAGCGAGAAACGGCGGCATAAACATAGCAACGCGAAGCGGTGGTCCTTTCGAGTACATCGAGGACGGCAGGAGCGGAATGCTGGTTGGACCGTATGAAAGTGATATGGATTTTTACAATAGAGCGCCCAAAGACATTCTGGACAAACTCAAACAGCTCTCTGACAAGTATTACAATCAAAATGGCAACAGCGTGTGGATGGAAATGAAACTGGAATCATATCTTGCAAGTTCGAAGGTGACTGCTGCAGCGATGGAACAAAGGTATGCCGATCTGTATGCACAGGCGCTTCATATAAGAAAAAGTATTGTTCCTAACATTAGCAGGGGACGCTTTAAGATAGAGTATATCGAGGAGCTTCCTGAACTTGTGCTGCAACTGCATGAAGTAATACGTACTTTTCTTTATCATGACTCACCCCTGAAGAAACGCAGGAGTATTACGAGTACATCATACTTTGACAGAACACTTGATAGCCATCTCTATAAGCGGCCGGGGGACTCAATGGTCTCGCTTCCGGTCTCTTACATTGAAAGGGAAAGATTTGATTTATTCAGAGATTTTATGAAGAGATGTTTTGGATTCGTAGAAAATGGCATTCTTCCCAATTTGGTCGGCAATAGTTTATTGTTCAGACACAATAATACTGATGCATCTTTATTGCTGTTGCGAGCGATAAATAATTATGTTGAACGTACTAAGGATTATGATTTCCCGGATACAACGGCGGAAAGAATATTTCCCCATAAAAAAACAACGGTTGTTCGATATATTAGACATCGCAAATTTCTACAGCCTTTGCCAAAGACTTCAATCCATTTTTAGGAACAAACTCATGGGCGATATATCCTTTAAAACCGGTCTCGACGATTGCCTTCATAATAGCAGGATAATACAACTCCTGGGTTTGGTCTATGTCACTGCGTCCCGGATTTCCACCGGTATGGTAATGACCGATATATAGACTATTGTCTTGAATGGTTCGGATGATATCACCTTCCATCACCTGTGCGTGGTATATGTCATATAAGATTTTTACACGTTCCGAACCGACTTTCCTGCAAACATCCACACCCCATTTTATATTATCAAACATATAATCCCTGTGATTTACCCTGCTGTTAAGATACTCGAGGCATATTGTAACCTTTTTCTCTTCGGCGTATCCTGCAATCTGTTTAAGAGCGATAACAGTATTTGCTGCGCCCTCATCGTCACTCATTCCGTCTCGATTACCCGGGAAACTGATAACATTTGGAAAATTATATTCTGCCGCGGCGTCTATGGCTGAACGGATTTGTGCAAGACACTGGTCATGATTGTTTTTATCATTAAGTCCCTTTGTTAATCCATGTGTCTCTATCATTGTACAGGCCAGCCCGTGTTTTTTTAGAGTGGTAAAATCACCCGGTCTCATTAAATCAATTCCCTTAAGCCCCATTTTTTTTACGGCGGCACAAAACTCATCAAGTGGAATACTATTGTAGCACCATCTGCTGACCGCCTGATTAATCCGATTATTTTTCACAATCGCTTCCATATTTGAAGCCATGTCAGCACTTCCTTTCCTATCGATTAAACCGGTAATAACACCAGCGGCTAATAGAGATGTATTTCCAATAAAGACCCGGCGGGAATATTTATAAGTTTTCATAATATTTCCTTTATCATTTGATTGCTATTTGACTGAATTTAACTTCGCTTGTCAATTGAAAATAGTACAAAGGTTTAGCTGTTTTGGATTTGGTGAAAAAAGCTTATAAACCAATATATCATGCTTTTTTAAAGTATGTCTTTTCTCATTTTTGCAAAACCTTTATTATAATTTATTGGCTTATTCGCTGTCTGTGGTTATAATGTTTTTCAGCAATAATATTTCATTATTTTGTGGTTGTCATATTATCGTCGAATAGTAAATTCAGCAGGTAAGATTACTAATAGCGTCTGGAGAAAGTTATAGTCTCTAATCGTTAATAAAAGCAGAAGGGGAAACAAAATGATAAAGTCATCACTTATAATGAAGGTATCTTTTAGTATTTGGATTATTCTTTTATTTGCCGATATTCTACATGCACAGCGACAGATGGAAAGACTCGGTCGCGGGGTTGCGGCAGTGAACCTTGGCGAGGGCAGTGTCTTTGTGAGCTGGCGCATGTTCGGGACTGATCCTGAAAGTATTGCCTTCAACGTCTATCGCTCCACCGGCGGTTCTGAGCCGGTCAAACTGAACGATCAGCCTGTCACGCAATCCACATGTTACCATGATAGCGGTGTGGACCTTACTAAGGACAACAGCTACTTTGTTCGGCCAATAGTGAATGGTCAGGAAGGGGAGATGAGCAAACCTTTCCTGAATAAAATAGCTGCTAATTCCGAAGCGCGGGCATATTTTGAGGTTCCAATCAAGTTACCTACGGCGACCAGTGCGGCTGAAGGCTCGCTGGCTGATTTGGATGGTGATGGCGAGTATGAGATTATCCTGAAAGGATGGCAGAGGCCAACCGATACTGCTTCCAGCGGTATTACCGGCAACACTGTTCTGCAGGGCTATAAGCTCGACGGCACGCTTATGTGGACTATACAGATGGGCAAGAACATCCGTGAAGGCGAGCACGATACTCAGTTTATGGTGTATGACCTGGACGCAGACGGCATCGCTGAAATCGCTGTGCGAACTGCTGACGGTTCGGTTGACGGTACCGGCAAAGTAATTGGTGACCCTAATGCCGACTGGGTTGATCGAAACCAGCAGTCGCGTACATTTGGCAAAATTATGACTGGCCCTGAGTACTTCTCAATCTTTAGCGGCACGACCGGCGCAGAGATAGCCCGCGCTGAGTATATCCCGAGCCGTGAACCTCTTGGCGGCTGGGGCGGCATCGGCGGAAATGGCGGTATGGAAACGACATCTACCGGAAATCGCGTGAACCGATTTCTTGCTTGTGTGGCATATCTTGACGGCGTGTTCCCAAGCGTTATTATGTGCCGCGGATACTATGGCCGGTCGGTTCTGGCTGCCTGGGATTGGCGCGGCGGCAAACTTACATCGCGATGGGTCTTCGATTCGGCTGCGCATCCGAATAATGGTCATCCATATGTTACTGCCAGCGCGACTGTTGATCCGCAGGTCGGGCTGAACAAGATTACCGATAATGCCGGAACATGGAATGGCGCAGCGCCGGGGGAATGGATGGTCTGGGATCGCGATGGCGTAAAGGAACGCCGGCAGGTCGTTAAAGTTGAAGGAAATATATTAACCGTAGATGAGGATGTGATACCCGGCGCTAATAAAGGTGCGCATGTGTATGGCTATTCGGGGATGGGAAACCATAACTTATCTGTTGCTGATGTTGATGGCGACGGTAAAGATGAAATTGTATATGGGGCGATGGTCGTAGATGATAATGGCAGGGGACTATTTACTACCGGATTGCGCCACGGCGACTCGCTGCACGTTGGTGACCTGGATCCCGCACATCCCGGGCTTGAGGTCTTCGGCCCGCACGAAAATGAAGGGGGGGAATACGACAAATGGACGGCTGGAGCTGCGCTTTATGATGCCGGGACAGGCAGGATTCTATGGTGTACGCCTGACGGGGAGGATGTAGGCGGCTGTGTGAGCGGCGATGTGGACCCGCGATACCCCGGTGAAGAGCTTTGGGGTATCCCCGGAGGCCTGCATTCAGTCAAGGGCGAGGTCATCTCCTCCCGCGGTCCGGCCGGAGGCGGCAACTCAAGCTTCGTAATCTGGTGGGACGGCGACCTGCTGCGTGAAGTGCTCAGCGGAAATCGCATCATCAAGTGGGACTGGCAGAACAGTACATCGCAGAATCTGCTGGCAGCGCAGGGCGCTGGAGGAGGCCGCCCCATCATCAGTGCAGATATGCTCGGTGACTGGCGAGAGGAACTTGTCTTGCGCACTGCCGACAATTCGGCGCTGCGGATTTATACGACAACAGCTCCGACCGATGCAAGGATTTATACGTTGATGCATGACTCACAGTACCGTCTTGCTATCGCCTGTCAGAACGTTGCATACAACCAGCCGCCGCATCCCGGTTTTTTCATCGGGCATGACATGAAGCCGGCGCCAAAGCCAAATATTAAGTTGGTTCCGTAACAGGCAATGGATTTTACCGTGATATTTTATTATCTGTTTTGAAACCACTCCTTAATAGCAGCTTCCATAGTTTTTAGGTCAGGGCGTTTATTTGCAGCAGCTTTGGCATCGGTATATTCCTGGTTCAAATCACCAAGCACAACATTTGAACCTGACCGGATAAATAACGGCATCTGGTGTAATTGGGTTTCAACGGTGATGGTTTGGCCGCCCTTATAAATCTTATCAGGCCGCCATGCGTCCTGCCATTGCTGCCCCGCAGGCAGATATACTTCCTGAGTACGCTTCTGTTTTTCCCAGACAGGTGAAACCAGAATGTCAGGTCCATATTGATAAGTCCACCAATTCGCCCATGCCTCCGGGGCTTGAGGATCGACTAAAAAAAGCGGTCTCACAATAGGCATTCCGGACTTGTGTGCTTCCTGGGCACACTTGTAACTATAATCTGTCAGGCGAGAGTGCAGTCTTGCATAAAGCCTCCAAATCGCAATCAGCTCTTCATCATACACCGTCTGGCCGTCGCGGGGAATATTCCAGAAACCCTTGTCCCGGGTCGGGCCAACCTCCATAATCGGCGTAAAACAGCTAAACGCAAGCCACCTGGCACATACTTCCTGCTCCATCAACTGCTGATTGTAACCGCAGGTATCCGAACCCCAGTTGGGATAGCCCATAACCGCGGAGCGCAGTACGGCGATAATCGAAGCTCGCAGTCCTTCCTGGGTGCCGCCGATATCACCACCCCAGAATACCCCGTAGGGGGAACTTCCTGTATAAGCGGCTCGCGGCATAAGTACAAAATCTTTACCGCGATATTTTGCAGCCGTTTCATAAGCCGCTTCGAGATACATGGGAGGGTAGGCATTTCTGTTTTCACGAATAGAGCGTCCGTCATATACCTTAAAAGGTCCGCTCTCGGGTATACCTTCTTCAGCCCGGTCCAGTTTAAATCCGGCAACGCCCAGTTTCAGCAGCTTCGCAAATCCATTTTGCCAGTATGCCTTTGCCTCGGGATTGGTAAAATCACACAATGGATAGTTATTGCCCTGCTGTCTCTGGCCGGCCAAATTGTAACCATTGGCAAGAGCTTCCTGTTCCATTTTTCCCTGGAAAAACGGGGCTATCCACAGCACTAACTGTATTTCTCGACCATTGAGCCACTGTACCATCTGCGGGAAATTAGGCAGACGTTGTGAATCAATCTCGAAGTCGTCATAGCCCAAACGCCCCGGGCCATACGGGCGGTCTATCCAGTAAATGCTGCACGGAATCCCAAATGCATCCATCATCATAATATCTTCCATCACTTCGGCATTGAACGGCCCGGTCCACGGTGTGCCGTCATAATATTCCGAACGGATTCTGTGTTCATCACGCCATCGCCATGGACCATATATCCATTTCGGAGGCAATACCGGAGGACCGGCATCCATAGCATGTTCCCGGACGAGTTGTGCCGGTTCAGCGGACGTATAAACTTTCACCTCAAGTGACGGCCCCTCGAATTCGATTTTCACACGGTTGGGATCGCTGACACAAAAATCAAAGAAGCCCGGCCAGTCCGTCTTTACAAAGACGGCATAACCGCGGCTCGACATATAAAAAGGCGCATACACTGAAGTCGTAGGCTTAAGAATCATTTCTACAGTCTGGCCGCGAAGATTCATTGCCTTTGTAATGCCGGAAGCCCATGAGGCTTGCTGACCGCCATCCACGACTCGTTCCATTAAGCCTGTATAATATTCATTCTCTGAAGCATCGATGCAAAATCCCCATTTGATGATGTCCTCGCCGGGTGATGCATTTAATTGAATACTGTAATTGTCCGCCTGCTGACGGACAGATATTGTAACTTTCCGGCCATCCGGCATTTTCGTCAGAGCCTCCAGCGACGAATCAATTGTATTCGATTTTATCTCCAATTGGGAAGGTAAAACAGTCCTGCCTTCGGATGTCTCAAAAAACAAATCATCGAGCTGAAGCATGCCGGGTTTCAATAAAGCATCTGACGGCAGCATTAAGACTGGATTGTCGCCTTTAACATCGAAGGACGGTTTCAGCGTGCTGCATCCGGCGGGAAGAATAAAGATTAGCACAACAAGCAATATTAAAATATTTTTTTTGCTTCGCATGACTTATATCTCCTTATCACATCATCGAAAAAGGCGATTAGACTATTAAAATATATTTTACAAAAACGTCATTATGTCATAACAAGCCAGATATGCAAGCTCAATTTGTTTAGTTCGCTGCGTTTCAAGTAGAACAAAAAAGCAATAAAACTCAGTTTGCCGCTGTAGTACCTCTGCTCAACCAGTTTGCTATAGAAACATAGCTTGTTTTTGATACTCAATCGCACTGGTACAAGACCAGATTAGTATATTTATGCTAAATATTATTTAAAGTCCTTGTAACATTCCAGTGCTTGCACAATAACCATACTTTTGATATAATTACTCAGTTTTCCATAAATAAATACTTGCTTATATATGTGAAAAAAGATCCATCTGCATCTTATAGACATACCACCACGAGTCATGGACCTTAGAATGTCAAACGTCTGCTTTTAGAGAAGCGGCATGGCTGATGTTACACAAATTCTGAATGCTATTGTGCGAGGTGACCCCCAAGCCGCAGAAGAACTACTACCGTTAGTCTATGATGAACTTCGACATTTAGCTGCTCAGAAAATGTCACAGGAATCCCCTGGTCAGACGCTTCAGGCAACTGCATTAGTTCATGAGGCATATATACGGCTTGTAGAAGTAAAAGATCAGAATTGGAATAGCCGTAATCATTTCTTCATGGCTGCCGCTGAGGCAATGAGAAGAATTCTTGTTGAGAATGCACGAAGAAAACAAAGGCTCAAGCGAGGTGGTAGGCATGATAGATTGACTTTATATGAAGCATCTCTTACTACCGATAAACAAGACATAGATATGTTGGCTCTTGATGAGGCACTTGCAAAACTCGAAGAGGAAGACCCCGAAAAAGCAAGTATAGTTAAACTTCGATATTTTGTGGGTTTGACCACAAGTCAATCAGCGGAGATTCTCAAAATTTCTCTTCCAACAGCCAATCGCCACTGGTCATATGCTAAATCCTGGCTTTTCCGAGAAATCAGCAAGGGTGAATAAATTATCCAGCTTTTTTCAAATAAATAGTTTTTCTGTGATACATTTTCGTTCCAGATGACGCACTATTATATAGATAGATAAAAGGACTTCAGCAATGTCAAACGAAAGGGAAAAACTTATTGAAGCTATTTATCACCTCGCACTTGAAAAAAGGGCAGGGAAAGAACGTTCCGCTTACTTGGACTCTGTCTGTGTCGATGATAACGACTTACGTACTTCAGTTGAAAGTTTATTAAAAGCCTATGACAAAGCAGGTGATTTTCTGGAATCGCCTATATTCGATTCTGGTATAACCTTAGATGAATTTCCTTTATCAGAAGGTCCCGGTACTGTCATTGACCGATACAAACTCCTCGAAAAGATCGGTGAAGGCGGCATGGCGGTCGTTTATATGGCCGAACAGCAGGAGCCAATTTGCCGCAAGGTAGCTCTCAAGATTATAAAGCTGGGTATGGATACCAAGCAGGTAATCGCCCGTTTTGAGGCCGAACGTCAGGCTTTGGCGATTATGGATCATCCTAATATCGCAAAAGTTCTCGATGCAGGAGCAACCGAGACTGGCCGGCCTTACTTTGTAATGGACCTTGTCAAAGGCGTTTCTATTACCGAATACTGCGACCAGAACAACCTCAGTACAAAGGAACGATTGGAACTATTTATCCAGGTTTGCAGTGCTGTCAATCACGCCCAT
>JAFGEF010000057.1 GCA_016931715.1 Sedimentisphaerales bacterium | reverse complement strand
ATGGGCGTGATTGACAGCACTGCAAACCTGGATAAATAGTTCCAATCGTTCCTTTGTACTGAGGTTGTTCTGGTCGCAGTATTCGGTGATAGAAACACCTTTGACCAGTTCCATAACAAAGTAAGGCCGGCCAGTCTCAGTCGTTCCTGCATCAAGCACTTTTGCAATATTAGGATGGTCCATTATGGCAAGAGCCTGTCGTTCAGCTTCAAAACGGGCGATTACCTGCCTGGTATCCATCCCGAGCTTGATAATCTTGAGGGCAACTTTGCGGCGAATAGGTTTTTCCTGCTCTGCCATGTAAACTACAGCCATACCTCCTTCGCCTATCTTCTCCAGAAGCTTGTACCGACCGATGATAGTACCAGACTTCTCCGAAAGCGATAAATTATCAGAAAATAAATCAGGATTTAAGATGGAACCTTTTAGAAAGCTATCTGTACGAAAATGACCCTTTAGCAATGCATCTATTTCCTTACGTAGGGTAGGATCATTCTGGCAGGCTTCATTCAAGTAGGCTTCTCTCTCCTCTTCTGTCGTTTTATCCAGAGCCTGGTTGAAAATTAACTTTAATCTATCAAGTGCTTTCACTTTTTTTGCTCCTTGCACATCTTCGTCTTTTATATAATGCGAAAAATTCGATATGAATCCGCCAATAATTTAAGAAAATTTAAGAAAATTTTACAAAAAGGTTGATATTGAATATGTAAAACTAGTTAAAAGCCACATATATGACTAAACAGTCTATTCATCTATTCAAGGAAATTTGAAATTGAAATAAATGACTAAGTCCCAAAGATTGCTTTATTAAGCCAAGCTCGAGCAAAAGCCCAATGGCGTTCAGTGGAACGAGTAGATATACCTAATATATCAGCCACTTGAACAAGTGGTAATCCTGTAAAACAGTGAAGTTTAACTAAATCAGCAAGCATTTGATCTTCACGACTAAGTTTTATAAGAGCTTCATCAAGCAAGATGAGGTCATCTGGGACTATATTTGAATAACAAGGTAAATCAGCAACTCCGACATCACTTATTCTCTTACAATTCCCTCCATGTTTAAAACTTCTTTTCCTACGAGCATTCTCGACCAGAATTCTTCTCATTGCTTCAGCAGCAGCAGTAAAGAAGTGGCGACTATTCTCCCATTTCTGCGTTTCGTTCCCAACTAAACGAATATATGCCTCGTGAACCAATGCTGTTGCCTGGAGTGTTTGGCCGGGCGGTTCGTGTGATAACTTTTGAGCAGCCAGGATACGCAGTTCTTCATATATTAAGGGTAGTAATTCTTCTGCGGCTTTGGGATCGCCTCGCTCAATAGCGTTCAGGATTTGTGTAACATCAGCCATATTGCTTCTCGAAAAAGCATATATAAGCTACATTTTCACTCGCAAGTTCCAACAACTGTTGTATAACCAAAAATGCCAATATCTCCCCGGTATTTAAAAGTGTCCATTCCATAAGTGCTTTAATAACAATACCTTAAGTGGCTCGGAAATTTAGTCATAGTTTTCAATGAACGGTTTACAATTACCTATATTTGAAGCCAAAAATGTTGATTTGTCAAATGATTAAAGGATTAAATTTTCTTATGAAAAACCAATTATGCAATCTTAATAATTTCAAGGAGTTACAAGTTTTTGTTTATTATTAGTCATAACATATTATCCTGCCATTAGGATCGCGCACAATATTAGCTGATTTACATATTGGGCATCTCGATGGAGCATTAAACTGATACTGCCCTCCACATTTGCAATTACCTGCTATTTTTTCGACTTCTTTGTATTCTCTTTGTGTCCATGATATCCTCCTATATTCAAAAAATAGTTTACCTAAATAATAATCCACTTTCATTACATAAACTAAGTTTCTTCACTTGAAATCTGTTGTATAATAATATCTATGAGCGAGATATAATGTCAATAGTCCTCTTTTGAGTATTATTCCTAATTCAGAAATTTAAGAAAAGACAGTTTCCAAAGAGAAATTTCTTGAAAAGTTATAGAACTTATATGTACAATTAATTGCAAAGATCATAAATCTGTATTCTACACGAGTATAAATTGGGAATATCAGATATTTTTCTTTTCAAAAGTGGAAAGGAGCAAAATGCATACTATTCAAACAATAATCATGATTTCAGCGTTTGCAGTTTCAACTGCATCATCCCAGGATTACTTTCCGCTTAAAGCAGGCAATCAATGGACCTACGCAATATCAGACGGCACAAGTATGACGATGAAAGTGACAGGAGATGCTAATGTTAACGGAGTTCGATGTACAATCGTTGAAACTGATATAAACGGGCAGACAAACAAAGCATATTATGTAATGGATTCCAATGGCTTAAAAGATTATAAGCTGGAAAACTCATACCGCGAACTTGTGTACAATCCACCGATTTTACGTATTAAACTTCCATTCGTAAAAGGCCAGCGATGGACTTGTAAGGATGGTGAGTTCACAACGAACTTCGAATCCGTGGGTAACGAAAAGATACAGACGCAGGCCGGGAACTTTCAATGTATAGTAATTCGCTCCAGCACAATCATTCCAGAGCAGAATTATTCACTGGTTATTGACAATTACTATGCAGATGGACAAGGCTTTGTTTACCAGAAAGTCATAAACAACGGTCAGGAGTCTATCACCACTCTCACATCCTCAAATATACAGCCTTTACAAATTCCGGCAAGGGTAATAGAACCAAACAGTACCCAGCCTGAATTTGAAAAATATTTATCTCCCGTAGGCAACCTTATGCTTTTCAAGCCGCATGACTGGGATGTAACTGAAAGTAACCGCCAGGAATACGGTTATGCTGCGACTATTGCAAATCCGCAGGAAACAGCCGTTGTTATGTTTATGACATTACCTCTTAACGAACAAATAACCAACTCTGTAATTCTCGCAAAGATGTGTATCGCTGAATTCGGTACTGAATTTACCGATTTTAAGGCTACAAGCATTAAGTCAACTCCTGATAAAGATCGGACTATTATGGAGATTACTTTCACGGACGAAGGGAAGAAAGGTCTTGGTCATGGATACTTCTTCTATACAAAACGAATCGGTACTATCTATTTACTTCTGGCACCTGAAGACCAGTGGAATCAAATGCGCACAATGTTAACTAATATCGCAGTAAATATTGCTTATACGCCAGACGGCATCCCAAATGTCACAGAGCATGGCAGGGAACTTGCTGCCCAAACACCTGCACCGCAGGGACGCGTGCTTTCTCCAGCGGCTATGCTCCAGCAAGCTAAAAACAGGCCTGGCAGACAACTTACGCTGTATCCTAACGCATTATCGGATAGCTCACTTTCACTTCAAATTCCACAGGGATGGAACATAGAAGGTCAGGAAGCGAAATATTTACTCTACGATAATCCACAAACGCGCAATTGCGGCATGACTTCAATCAGCTATACAATTATTCCGACAGAGATTTCGGTTCCTGGTGTCATAAATGCCCCATACCAGCCGCCGCCACAGGCACTTAAACTTATCATGCAATTCACTCAATCCGGATCGAATCTTGAGATACTTGGCGAAATTCCCGGTGAGCAGGCCCTTCCTGAACTGGCAACGACTATCCAGAATCTGCGAATGCAGGGTCTTCAGGTTGACTCTCGACTGTTACATGTAAAATACAAAAATCCATTTTCCGGGGCAACTTTGCGAGGACTTTTCAGTGTTCAATGTTCAATGTTGCCTATGAGTCCTGTTTGGCAGGTTTCAATGGATGGAAGCTGGGCTCCTGAAAATGAATTAGAAGATTGGATCCCGCTTTATTTGCGCATAGGCGCGACATTGCGTGTCAATCAACAGTGGGCTCAGACTGATATGCAGAATAGAAATTCTCGACAGAGGCAGCTTAATCGCAATCTTCAAAACTCCATAGCTGGAGCAAACCAGGCATTCGATCAGTATATGAATAGTGTTCAGAATGCAGATCGCAGCCGTGATTATTCAAGCTGGATGTGGAGTCAAACGACGCTTGGCCAGGGTACTTGGCTAGCTGAAAACGAAGGTGCGCAGGTTTATAGAACTGATGCTTTTGGTATTGAAGGACCTCAAGGCAGAGTTGACAGCCCGGCTTATAACACAACCCGATTCACTGGAGAAAATCCATGGGGCGGTAATCAACTCGATTTAGTGGATACAAGAGCCGAATATGAGAATTACAGGAATAACTGAAAATCAACAATATTGACTGTCAGCCTTACAAAGAGTACCAATACCTCTGACAGTGGTTATTAATGTCCCATCACGAATTGCTGAATTGACAGATTAATCGAGACCACCAGTGTTGACGTCACCCACGAAGACCAGCTTGAATGGACCAGCGTCACTTACATGCTCTTGTCAGGTGAAACAGAGCCTGGACTGGAAGTGCTGCGGTAATATGAGATTGGGTGAATACTTTATAAAAACGATATAATTTTTTTTAACTCACACCCCCTTGTTTTTCGCCAGAAAAAAAAGATTTTTGTGTTGAAAATTCAATGTTCTTGCTCGAAAGTTACGATTTCGACAGAACATTATATCTGGATTTTTATCTATAGATTAGTATATTTATCAGGAATACATTATATTGGAATATTCTGATAAGATGCATTTGTATTAATATTTATTTGGTTTTTGGCTTAATTTTGACATAAATATGCTCAAAGCATCCCGTAAATTTCAGGTTTTTGCAAAACCAGTTGGTCCTGTTTGCAACCTTAATTGTTATTACTGTTACTATCTTAATAAGAAGCAGCTTTATCCTTACGAGAAATCTTTTCGTATGTCTGATGACCTGCTGGAAAATTACATAATCCAGCATATTAAAGCGTCTGATGAGGAGGAGATACGTTTTTCCTGGCATGGTGGAGAACCTACACTATTGGGGCTGGACTACTTTAAAAAAATTGTATCTTTACAACGTAAATATAAACCTGCAAACAGGCGAATCGCAAATGGAATGCAAACAAATGGAATTCTGCTTGATGAAGAATGGTGCCAGTTTTTAGCTTCAGAGAATTTTTCTATTGGTCTAAGTCTTGATGGACCACAGGAAATTCATGACAGATATCGTGTAACAAAAGATCATAAACCAACGCATGAAAAGGTCATGCGAGGATATGAACTATTAAGAAAACATCGAGTTTATTGTGATATTCTGTGTGTGGTAAATTCTTATAGTGTCCAATATCCCCTGGAAGTATATCGATTCTTCAAACAGATTGGAACCTCATACATAAGTTTTCTTCCTGTGGTGGAATCAGTGCCATCTGATGAAAAAGGTTTCAATAACCTTACTGTACCGGCCAGAGCATGGGGTGATTTTCTTTGTACGATTTTTGATGAGTGGATTGAACAGGATATAGGAATCATTAAAGTTCAAATATTTGAAGAGGCAACAAGAACAGCCTTTGGTCAGGAACATTCGCTTTGCATTTTCAGACCAATATGCGGTGATATTCCGGTTATTGAACATAATGGAGATTTTTTCCCTTGCGATCACTTTGTTAATATTGAATCTCGTCTCGGTAATATTCGTGATATATCATTAGTCGAATTACTTGAAAGTTCTGCACCAAAAGCTTTCGGACAGGCAAAGCATGATACATTGCCATCTTACTGTAAGACCTGTGAGGTATTAAACATGTGCAATGGTGAATGTCCAAAAAATCGTTTTATTAAAAGCCCGGATGGTGAGTTAGGTCTGAACTATCTGTGTGTTGGATATAAACACTTTTTCACACATTGCACACCTTTTGTCCAGGCGGTGGCCGAACAATGGAACAGGCAGAATATTAAACAGCAGACGACCATGACACAGGCAACAGATTCTATCGCTGCTTATAAAATCCATCGCAATGCTCCCTGTCCTTGCGGCAGTGGAAAAAAGTATAAAAACTGCTGTATGCCAAAATAAACAAACTAACCTGATTACCATAATATTTTACATATCAGCAATCATTAGATTTGAAGTTTTGCCTTGAAGAAATCGATGGTCCGTTTCCATGCAAGTTCAGCCGCTTCTTTATTATAATTCGTCGTATTCGTGTCATTATTAAATGCGTGTGCTGCCCCTTCGTAGATATATATCTTGTAGTCAACTTTTGCTTGTTTCAGGGCTTCTTCAAATGCTGTTATACCTTGATTAATTCTCGTATCCAAACCGCCATAATGACATAGTAATGACGCCTTAATCTTTGGTACTTCTTCTGTTGCTGCCTGGTTGCCATAATATGGAACAGCCGCCAATAAATCAGGAGAATTGACGGCGACCTGATTGGTCATTCCTCCACCCCAGCAGAAACCTGTACATCCTACTTTTCCGTTAGTCAGAGGATGAGTTTTAAGATATTTTACTGCGGCTACGAAATTTTTTACAGTACCCTGATTGTCAAGTTTACTGAATCGTGCCCGCATTTCAGTTTGATCTTCCGGAGTTCCGCCAAATGGTGATAAGGCATCGGGTGCGATGGCTAAAAAGCCTTCCAAAGCCATTCGTCTTGTTACATCCTTAATATGAGCATTTAGACCTCTATTTTCATGAATAACTATCACACTGGGTAATCCTTCCTTTCCCTTTGGTCTTGCCCAGTAGGCACGCATATCACCAGTTTCTCCGGGATAAAGCACAGTTTCAGTATGCAGGCGAGGGTCTCCTTCCGGAACTATTTCAGCCATAGCGGAGGTTGCTTCCAGACCGGAAAGTATAGAATAAGCTGCGGCAGCCCCTCCTGCAATAAGTGCAATTTTTTGAAATAATTCACGGCGATTCAATAGACCATCTGTATATTCCTTGAATAAATCAGCAATTTCATGGTGCATAATTCCTTCTCCTTTCTGTAATTGGCCAATTTGTAATATTGTCAACGACTGTGTAATAACAACTTGCTCTGTTTACGATGTCATAATTACCGTAGTATATCAGAATGAAATGAAAAGTAAATAATATAGGTCTCAAATTTAGGGCTTTTCTCATAAGGTTCGCCTCAGCATATCCTTGTGTAACCAAAACACGCATTTATTGCTTCAGTCAGCCCCGTCAATAAGAGGTATAAAACAAAATCAGGATTAGCCATTTATTAACACAATCTAAAATAAGCCCATTTTTGTTCGAAAATCGTCGAGTAGGTGCGAATCTCTCTTATTTAGGCATGCTCTGTATTCCCTGTTGCTCTCCTCTTTCGATCGGAGAGTGTCACAATGTTAAGCCTTACAAAGAGCATCAACATAACACCACAAAAGCCACAATTTTCAGTCGCAAACCGCTACAACTTGGCTACAACCAGAAAGCCCTTTATCTCTCCATTTTTCAAAAGTGTCAATTTCATAAGTGCTTAGGTACCTGCCATGGAAGAAATGCAGAGCAGTTGCCGGCTAACAGAAAACAATCTGACAATCAATTCTTACCCAATTGTCAGACTTTGCTCTGTCTTGATTAGCTTGCTTACAAAAAACTTGTGTCAGAATAAATATTAAAATGAAATATAAAAATATTTATTTTAAGTTTATTCGTTCTCCAGTTTCAGGATTGAAGAAAAATAAGTATTGTATTGGGAATGATAAATGTATGTTTTCTCCTTTTGAAAACTTTTGGTTGGGTTCGGTAATTAAATAGATCGGCTCACCTAAAAGCTGGACTTTGAGGATTCCTTTTTCACCAATTGATTCATAGACGATCACAGCGGCCTGTAGTGCATCCTTTTTGTTTTCTGAATTTGTAATCTGTATTCTTTTTGGTCTAATGCCAACCCTGACAAATTGAGGAAATAATTCCTGATTTGGCAGCCGGCTTTGATGTATTTTTGCTATGACCTGCTTTTTTAGAATCAATTCGAAGAAATCATTTAGTCTCAGGATTTGGCAATTTAAGAAATTCATAGGCGGCTCACCTATAAATCCGGCAACAAATTCATTAACAGGATTCTCGTAAATTTCAAATGGTGTCCCTACCTGCTGCAATTTGCCGTCGTTCATGACAGCGATACGGTCTGCAAGAGCCATTGCTTCTTTCTGGTCATGCGTTACATAAATCATCGTGTTTTGCAGGTCTTTATTGATGCGTTTGATTTCAGCTCGCATGAGCTGTCTCTGTTTCATATCGAGATGTGAAAGCGGCTCATCAAATAAAAAAACTTCCGCCTCTCTTACGATGGCTCTTGCCAATGAAACGCGCTGCTGTTGACCGCCGCTTAACTCAAATGGTTTCTTATGCAAAATATCTCCGATTTGCAGCGCTCCGGCAACCCATTCCATTTTCTTTCTTATGGTATCATTGTTCCATTTGCGAATTTTTAAAGGAAAAGCGATATTCTCCCAGACAGACAGTGTGGGATAGAGTGCGTAATTTTCAAAGGCCATAGACACATTTCGTTTCTGAGGCGTCAGGTCATTCACTGTTTTTTTATCGAAATAAATTGTCCCGCCTGATATTTCTTCCAGTCCTGCAATCATGCGCAACGTCGTAGTTTTGCCGCATCCGGAAGGACCAAGAAAAACAAAAAACTCCCTGTCCTGTATATGCAGAGACACATCTTTAACAGCAAGAACTTCGGGATTGCGGCCATAGATTTTTTTTACATTTTCAAGTGTCACTTCAGCCATAAATATCTCAAATACTCTTTCCGGAATCAATTTGAAGGCTCTCCCCGGTTTCACTCAGGAACAGATGAGTATGTTCCTGATTCAAGGACAAAAAAACATTTTCATCGATTGCATATCTTTTTTCTGGTGTAGAAAGAATCATAAACATTGCATCCTCAATTTTTACTGATATGATACTATCATCACCTAAATACTCCTGCACGAATACAGTTGCAGGTATTTGGAAAGAATTAACGGATTTATCTGTATTTATTTGTATATGATTTGGACGAATTCCCAACGTAACGCTTTTGCCGATATGAGATTTTAAATCCTGTCTTCGAACAAAATCGAGCGGTATGAACAGATTTTTTGTTCTAAGAGAAAACCGTTCTTCAAGAAACGATAATTCCCCGCTAAGAAAATTCATGGGTGGATCCCCGAGTGATTGCGCTATGACAATATTACCCGGATGGTAATAAATATCATCAGGTGTATCAATTTGTTGAATTTTTCCCTTGTGTAATATTGCAATCCTGTCCCCCAGTGCCATAGCTTCGTTGTAATCATGCGTTACATATAAAATGGTTGTGCCAAAAGACTTCCTCATACTTTTCAATTCCTTACGCATTTGATTGCGCAATTTGGCATCCAAATGAGACAAAGGCTCATCCATAAGAAAAACCGAAGGCCGACGAACCAGAGCCCGTCCCAGAGCAACCCGCTGGCGCTGGCCGCCACTTAGCTCGGAAGGCTTACGACCAAGCAATTGATCTATTCCTAACATGCAAGCAATGTGTTTCACAGAATGTTCAATATCCTCATTGGATTTCCTGTTCTCCGGGGCATGAAAAGGAAAGGCAATATTGTCATACACCGAAAGATGCGGATACAAGGCGTAGCTCTCGAATACCATAGCTACGTTGCGTTTTTCAGGCGTTAAATGGTTTATGGGATTGCCGCCGATTAGAATTGTACCCTCGCTTGCCGGCTCTATTCCTGCAACCATCTTCAGTGTTGTGGTTTTACCTGCCCCCGACTGGCCCAAAATAACAAAAAATTCCATGTCATAAATCTCGAAGCTCATCCTGTCAATGGCACGTAAATCATCATAATTTTTACTCACGTTGTCAAAAACAACATTTGCCATGATTATCCTTTTACAGCTCCGAAAGTTAATCCGCGAATTATATATTTCTGAACGAAAAAGGCGAGAAGCAGCTCGGGAATAACACAGATAATAGTTGCGGCAGCCATTTGTCCCCAAAGTACACGCTCATATCCGATGAAACCCAGGATTCCCAGTGTAATTGGCTGTGTCCTCTCACTGCCCAAAATCATAGCAAAAATAAAATTGTTCCATGCAAAAATAAAGGAAAGGACTACAACCGCAGCTATACCTGGTTTAACCAATGGCAGAGAAATACGCCGGAACACACCCCACCATGTATAACCATCTACACGCGCAGCTTGCTCTATTTCTCGTGGTATTTCTTCGAAGAATCCTCTCAGTACCCAGATTAAGAATGGCAGTGTAATAAGCTGATATGCTAATATTAATCCCACAAAGGTATCATAGAGATGCATTTTTTGAAACACAACATAAAGTGGTAAAATGACCATGAGTTCCGGGGCAAAACGAAAACTCAAAAATGTAAATGCGATATCCTCCTTAAACCTGAACGAAAACCGGGCCAGACTGTAGGCGGCAATTGTACCCAGAAACAGGGACACGATAACGGTAAAAGACGCTATAATGAACGTGTTTAGAAAATATTTCGGAAAATCCGGTCTTACCGACTCGAATGCATAACTTTTCATTCCAACTGTGATGGCCTTATAATTCTCTATGGTTGGTGTAAAAATAAACTTAGGCGGAGTGGCAATGACATCATTATGGTTCTTTAGTGACATCATTAAAATCCAGATAATAGGAGTAAGAGCAAACGTAAAATATGCACTTAAGCCGATGACTCTCAAGATGCCTGTAAGCTTTATTTTAGATTTTTTCATCTCATCAACATCCTGTTCCATAGTTTCGTCAAAAATTTTGCGAATACGAAACATAAAATCCATAAAATAAAAAGATATACCATGCTTCTGCCTATATTATTCCATCTAAAAGCTTCAAAATAACTTACAATATGCAAAGTTGCGGTAGCTGATGCCGGTCCCCCCTTAGTTGTGGCATAGATGATATCAAAGACTTTCAATGAGTCAATCAGTCGAAAAAGTGTGATTAACACAATATTAGGTGCTAACAAAGGCAGAGTAAGTTTGCGAAAGACAAACCATCCCGAAGCACCATCAACCCGAGCGGCCTCGTAGGGTTCTTTAGGGAGAGATTGAAGTCCAGCTATAAAAATCAATATTGCGAAAGGTGAATAAATCCAGACATCTATAATTATTAATGAGATAAGAGCCGTACCTGAATCTCCAAGCCATGCAATGGGACCGATTCCCAGAAAGCTCAAAAAATAATTAAGCACACCCTGGTTTGTTGGTAAAAGTATTACTTTCCACATTAAGGCGCTTACAATGGGAGGAATCATCATGGGAATAATCAACAGTGCTCTCAATAGCTGGACACCTGGGAACGGGTGACTTAACAGAATCGCAACTGATAATCCCAAAGATAATTCAATTATCACAACTGATAATGCAAAGATAAATGTGATCCCCAATGCCTTCCAGAATTCGGTTTCAGAAAAAATTTCGATATAGTTTTTCAATCCAATCCACTTAATATTGTCTGATGTTGTGAGATTATAATTAGTAAATGTGTAATAAACGCCCAATATAAATGGATATAATATACCGATTAGAGCGAGCAATGCCGGAAGGCTTAATAGATAGGGCAACCCCCGCTGGGGTGGCCGATCGAATTTGTTATTAAGCTGATTAGTCATTATTAGTTACTAACAATCCGATCTATGTCCTTAGTTGCATCGTCAAGCGCTTGTTTTGTTGTTTTTGTGCCGGAAAAAATTTCCTGCAAAGCTTCTGCCCATCGATCACCAATTTGTGGAATTTTATTGGATGGGGTCCATCGGATTCTGGCATATTTTGAAAGTAATAATTCGGCAGTCTGTCGATATTCACCCTCTCCCCAGTTTGTCGCTTTAATTGTCTCAGGATTATTCCATACCGACTGCCTGGTCGGATTAATATTTTCGTAAGGTACGGTACGTTGCAGTAGTTCTTTGCTTGTTGCCCATGCCATGAATTTCCATGCCTTATCTTTTCTGGAAGAAAACTTGTTCATCGCAAGAGACCATATCCATGTATTTGAGCGAACTTCTCCGTCAGGACCGGCTGGTGGAAGTAAATAACCAACCTTGCCGGCAATATGAGATTTATTTGGATCTTCAAATGCGGCCGCCTGATGATTGGCATCGAACCACATTGCAAAATTCCCAGCGAGGAATCCTTCCTTCCCTTCATACCAGGTGTAACTGGGCCAACCGGGAGGACCGCCTTCTTTCAATGTGCGAATAAACAAATCTGTGATTTCGATACCATGGGAACTATTAATGACACATTTTTTGTTTTCATCAAAATCATGACCTCCATATGATGAAAATGCAGTAAAGTATCCGGGATTTACAGTGGACCAGCTCCTCACTCCACGATGGGCGAAACCATAAATCTGTTTGCCATCTACTTCTCTGGTGAGCGCTTTGGCTGCTTCATATACCTCCTGATAATTTGTCGGCACTTTGACACTGAAACGCTCAAATAAATCTTTTCTGTAAAAAATAACATATCCTTCTTCATTCACCGGAATCGCCCATAAAGGTCCCTGGCCTATGCCTTCACCATGTTTGAGATTCCACCTTGAGCATTTAATAAGCTCGGGGAAGAAATCCGCGAAGTCCCAATCAGCGAGAGTTTTGTTTGGATCCCCGATATAATTATCCAGCGGCTCTATCCACCCGGCATTAGCATATTGCCACATTTGAGGGAATCCCACCATAAACAGGTCATAATACTCATTATGACTTGATAGCTCGGTTATAAGCTTCTCGAAGTATTCTTCCTCCGACAGCAGGAGCGTTTTAACGGATATGCCGGTCTGCTTTTCATACTCCGGGATAAAATGCAGTATAGATTCAGTAAAGGGGTGACGATTCAATAGAAGATGAATTTCGTTTTGTGTGGAATTATTATTTTTTCTGCATTGGATTAAAAATATGGAAATAATTATACAAAATACTGTGACTAAATAATGGGAGTTGAATCGAAATTTTATATTATCCACTGTGCTCTCCTTTATTTCAAAAATCAATAAAACAATCAAGAATTTTTGCTGCGTCAGGTCAAGCTTCCTGCCATAGCTTACAAGTCATTCTCTTCTTGGCAAAAACATTTGCCTTTCTTAGCGACAAATGTTTTTTTGATCATGAAACAAAAATTACTGCTCATAATTATAATAGAGTTGTAATTTAACGCAATTCATTTTAAATTAAGTATTTGTATGCTATAGTCCAAACCAGAAATGTGAGAATATCATATTTAATATGATTGTTATCCCAATTATATAATATATTTGGCTTGCGAAACTTTGCCGAAAAAACATTAATGGCACCGGCAAATATTGTAGTGGTCATACAGTTATCAAAGTCTATATTTTATAAAGAGACGTAACGATATTTTTGCTCGTGGCTCTATGTAAAAAAAACATGTCAAAGAAATAAATATCCCCTTCAAAAAACTCTCTGAACTAGCCGCAGAAGCGAGGCTGATATTTTCAAAGAGTTCAAAGTTGCGATTTTTTGTTCGATGCCTTTTCACTTCATCTCGGTGTTGTCAAACACTATAAAAAACGTAGATAGCTGTTTATAGGCGTCAGCAATAGGGCAGTGCTTTTGGTAACCATCTTGCAATTATTACCAGGTTGACTGGTCGAGTAGATGTATTATAGCTCATTTGCTTAGGCATACTTTGTGTTCCCAGTTGCTCCCCTCTTTCGATTGGGGAGTGTCACAATATTCAGCCATACAAAGAGCATAAACACTGTACTCCAAAGACTTCAGTTTACAGCCTAAAATTTGTACAACTGGGCTACAACCAGAAAGCCCCTTATCTCCCCATTTTTGAAAAATGTCAATTTCATAAGTGCTTTAATTACAGTTACTTATGTGGCTTGGAAATTTGGTGATAGTTTTCAATGTACTGTGCTGTTTTTTTTATTAACTCGGAATTGCATATATTAAAAATTTTGCTAAAATTCAGAATGTGTATTTATTTTCGGGTACGCAGAATGTTGTTTTTAGAATGCCCATATTCAATAAATGTTATTTTGAAAGGGATATCTGATGGACAGGATGATAGTAATTTCAGCTTTATTCTTCATAATTATGGCGGGATGTTCCAGCGATGGACTCATGTCCGGTGGCGCTTCGGGCCGTGTTAAAAACAGTCCGGACGGAGTAATAATTCTATCACCAAAAAGCCATGTTCAGTGTAAAGTAATGGTTAATGATCAGGGTAGATTGTGCTATACTGTCGAACGACTCAAGCCGGTACAAACACTGATTCTCGATGAGTCCCCTATGGGTATCACAATTGACGGCAATGACCTTGGATTGGGAATTAAACTTGGAACCCCGGAACAGTATTCGATTAACGAAACGTATTCCTGGCGAGGCGTGCATCCAGCGGCGGTGAACAATTGCATAGGAGCAAAAATTCCTGTAACACATACGGCTGCAAATAAAACATATACGCTCGAAGTTCGTGTGTTCGATGATGGAATAAGTTATCGCTATGTAGCGCCGGGAGAAGGAGAACGGACAATAACTGCAGAAGCTTCTTCATGGAACCTGCCTGATGATTGCCAAATGTGGTATCAGGGGAAGCTTGATAATTACGAAGGCACTCATAAAAAAACCTCTGTCAAAGTACAAGATTCCAGCGTTGGAATGCCGGTTACTGTCGTATAT
>JAFGEF010000056.1 GCA_016931715.1 Sedimentisphaerales bacterium | reverse complement strand
TAGTCGGGCTACTCTAGGCATATCCGCACTTTCAGTTAATATCAACTAAATGTCAAGATATTTTAAATATTAAGGACGTCCCCCTTTTTTTAATGACTTGGTGCTTTTGGGTTTTATCTTTTATTAAATTTTTCTCTGTTGCTACAACTACATTCTTAACTTTAGCTACCCTGAGTTGTTCAATTACTTCCGATATTGCCCCATTATTTAAATGGGCCTTGTCACATGTAATTATTACATTACCATCCGGATATTCATTCATGAAGTTTTCTATCCTGCTCTTAATCGAATCTATATCAACTTTTTCATTTTCAATCCATATTTCACCGTCTTTTTTCATATCAATTATAAACCTTTTTTCCATATTGACTAGTTGAAGACTTTCGGATGTATCAGTAGTTGGTTTATTTATCATGTCACCCTGCTGCTTATCTACTTCTTTAGCGTAGCACATTACAAAGGGGAATATTAAGCCGATCGTAATCAGTGCAACTATCGAAGCAAAGTCGCTCCTTTTTAAATGTTTACTGTGATGCACTTTCATTTTATTTCTCCTTTCTGCTTTTTAGCACGCCAACGACGAGCTGTGGGGCCGGGGGAACGATCCCCCACGGCAATTGAAAAAAAAGCAGAATTGTGGATAAATGTGGCTTTTGAAAAAGCTACGCTTCCCCCGGTCCCACACCAGCGTTTTGTTGGGCAATTTACTCTTGATTCTAGCCAAAATAAAGAATCTCAGCAAAGGTCTTCCGTGTAATACCGCCTTTCAATGAATGCTTTTTAAGAAGTTATGCATTTCCCGTAATACTTCATCTTCGTTTGTAATGAACAAGAAATGGCTGGAATCAGATAATGTCACAACTCTAGAATTTGGAACACCTTTTGCGAAGGCTGCTATGATTTCATCGTCTTCAGCTATTTCTTTAGACCTAATTTTCGCAATTTCCTTTTGCGCTTCAGGTCCAGTCTCTTTCAACCATGGATTATCAGCGGAATGATCTGAATAAATAGCAAGACATAATACTGGGATATTTTTGTGACTCTTCATACCTTCTGAAATCGCCTGCCCGGCCTGAAGTGCTGCCATTGGCTCTTCTCGACGCCCGCTTATTCTTCCGTCAGAATCAATAATCAATCTTCGTCTCATCTCAGCTTCCGGTACAGCGAAACCGTTAGTTCGCTTCGCCCAAGAACGGAAAGCGGAAATGCTGGCAAGATCTGCTTCGCTTGGTACCGGCGGCCTTATTGTGTCGAGAATGTTTTGTGGCCTTGAATTATCAGCGCTCGATTGATCTTGCTTTTCCGCACTTGATGAAGCCTCTGTTTTTTCATTTGATGGGGTTTGTGTTGTAGGTTTGGAGTGTTCTGCCATTTTTTTCTCAATTCTGCCACCACCATCAAACGCATAATCATATGCGGCATCGAGATAAATTAAACCTGATACACGGTCCGGAAAACGCGTTGCCACAGAACTCAACTCCTCTCCTGCTATAGAGTGTCCAACCAATACAGGGTGCTCCAACTTCATACTGTCTAAAACAGCTACCACGTCATCACCAAGCCGATCTGCATCATAACCCGAATCTGGTTTGCTAGAAGCACCAAAACCTCGCCGAGTAATCCCAATTACATGGTAATCCTTCGTCAATTTTTGTGCGAAATCATCATAGACGTGTGCTGTATAACCCAGCCCTGCGAGCAGTACAACTGGCCGCCCGGAACCACCCCAATCGAGAACTTCCAGTTGAACATCTTTTTCAACGGTTATAAACTGAATTCTATGTGGTGATGGATCCTTCCAATCTGAAATATTTTGGGCGTTGGTCGACAAAGCAAAAACGAATATGAATAACAATACCGCAATCTGCAAACCACGACTATTCATTGTTCTCTCCTCTTTGGAAAAAGTCAGAAATGGATATGCCCTTTTTAATGCAGACAATACCGTGATAACCCAAAATTGGGTGTGATGAATACGCCCTATAAATAAATACAAAATATGCGATTAATAAGCTGCCCAACGCTGGGCATGAGAGACACGCGGTTTTTAGCGAGTCCTACTCAATGCCACTGTTCGGATTCTTTAAAAATTCTAAAGCTTCCGCATCAGCAAGATCTTTTGTTCTTCCTGTTGCTCTTTTATTGATGATAAGGTCTGCTATTGAAGGGATATGCACATCAATTCCGTCTATGTTTACCAACAGTGAATTCTTATAGGTATGCTCAAAATTAAGCCCTGTTGCTGCGGTGATAATATCAATGCGCCTCGGAGCAACTCCTATTTGGAAGACAGTTCCATCTTCCTCCAGATCCTTTTTGGTAAGATTTTGTAGTGGTGCACCGAAACTACGCAGTGCTCGAAGTACTGCTTCAGCATTATCTGGAGATGGCATAACCCAGATGTCGATATCCATAGTAGCTCTGGGATATCCATGGGCAGCAAGCGCATATGCTCCGATAAGGATAAACTTAACCTTTTCGTCGAATAAGGCTTGTAATATGTCTCTGTAATCTTCGTTCAACATCGTGCTTTATGCTTAGAGAAGTGATTTCCTTTGTTAACGGCCAGACCAGAAAAATGCGGTCTTCGGCTGTACCGGCAACATAATCTAAATTACGATTGTCGGTCATTTTGTATAATTCCGTATGTTTTCGATCCATGTTCATGTCTCAAAACTAACATTTTAACAGTAGGGAAGCAATATGATATTCACTCCGAACACTTGCGGTAAGGAGCTGGCGGATTTATGGCAACCAATGTCATGCAAGGAGAAAGACTACGAAGGCTTTGAACTCGATTCAGCATGGTGCCAGCCAGTCGCCTTGACTGCATGGTTAAAAGCAGTTTTCGCCTGCTATTTACCGACTATTTAATTTTGATAACCAGTTATTAATACTA
>JAFGEF010000055.1 GCA_016931715.1 Sedimentisphaerales bacterium | reverse complement strand
TCCAAACCGTATGATTTAGATTGCTTCGTCGCTGCGATCCTCGCAATGACATAAGCAATGCAGCAGATTGTATGAAGAAAATCTTTTTAACCGATTTTCTTCATACAATATATGTCTAACTTCAATTTTGCAGAATTCATTATGTAAAAAATGAAAAGGAGAGCAAATTACGATAGAAAAAGATAATAAATCAATTCCGCAAAGTACCAAATCAGGTGTTTCTGGTGTAAACATAGGCAATTTGGGGGAAAAGGTGCCTTTTGTGGAGAAAGTAGGTTTTGGTCTGGGAGATACTGCTTCAAATATTCTCTACCAGGCATGGAGTTTCTTTCTGGCCAAATTCTATACTGACGTATTTGGTATTGCTGCCAAACATGCTGCTTTTTTGTTTCTTATCACGCGTATCTGGGACATGATTAATGATCCGATGATGGGTATGATTGCCGACCGGACAAATACGCGGTGGGGTAAATTCCGTCCCTATTTGCTATGGGTAGGCGTCCCGTATGGCGCATTGATATATGCGATGTTCGTTACCCCGGATTGGGGACCGAATGCGAAGATTGCCTATGCCTATGCGACATATATTCTGGCAACTATGGCTTATACGGCTATCAACATCCCGTATTCCTCCATGATGGCAGTAGTAACACCTGACCCCATGGAAAGGACTACACTGTCGCAATACCGTTTTTTCTTAGCCTTCGTCGGCAAGCTTCTTATTTCCACTTTTATGCTGCCCCTGGTGAAATTCTTCGGCGCCAATCAGGCGCACAAAGGCTACAGTGAAACACTGGGCTACAGCCCGGTCGTGGGTTACAGGATGACTATGGCTGTTTTTGGCGCTATTGCGACTGTTCTCTTATTCATCACTTTCATGACTACACGCGAACGTGTCAAAACTCCGAAGAGCCAGAAAACCCCGTTTTTGCAGGACCTGAACGATGTATCTAAAAATGTGCCCTGGATTATCCTTTTTACTGCATGTATTTTCTGGCTCACTCACAACATGATTCGCGATGGGTCGGTTATGTACTATTTCGATTATGTCAGCGGACACGGCAAGGACATTCTGTTCACTCTTCCTCTGCCTATTTTTACTCTTGATTTCGACTTGACGACCACATTCATGACAATTGAGGTGCTGGGTATGATGGCTGGTGTGTTCCTCAGCACGCCATGTAAAAAACGCTTTGGCAAGAAGCCCCTGTCGATTTTCTTCGTTTTGGCAAGTGCGGTGCTCGGCGGAATATTTTATGTGCTGCCGCCTGAAAATTTTGTGGTGCTTGCCGTATTCAATTTCCTCCGGGCGATTGTAACAGGAGCTTTGCCGGTCTTTTTGTTTGCAATGTTTACCGATGTTGCGGACTTTCACGAGTGGAAATTCGGACGACGGGCGACAGGTCTGGTCATTGCCGGAATCATGTTCGCAATTAAGATGGGTGTTGCCATAGGCGGCTTCCTGCTGCTTCAACTCCTGGATTTATTTGGATATAAGCCCAATGTTGCCCAGACTCCGGAAGCTGTGACTGGTATAAAGTTATTGTTCAGCGTTATTCCTGTCGTATTCATCATTGTCTGCGGAATTATTCTCTGCTTCTATCCTGTTAATGAAAAACTGCTGCAAACGATAGAAGCTGATTTGAAAAAGAGAAAGAGCATTGAACAAAATTAAGAGCCTCTGACAAAATGAATTTTTAAGATGCAGCATTGCCATCCTCGTGATGTTTCGCGGGCAAGATGCCCGCGACACGATTCTTTTTGTTAGGGATTATAAGAAAGGTTTACATGTCTGAGAAGGAATCGAACAAAGGCAGTTTTACTCTGCCCGGTGAAGCTGGATACGAAAAATTGACACTGAAACTTGCTGAAAAATGGGGAGCGGATGCCATTCGTGATAGTGACGGTACAGTTTTATCTGATAAAATTGTGTCAACTGATTACGATATTTATTCCACGATATGTTTAGTGCGGGCTGACAACACATGGGCAAAGGCTAACCGTGACAAACTCCAGCAGAATTATCTGATGAGTTTCCCTGTCACGGCAAAATCTGACAAGGTTGAAATCGATTTATTAAGCGGATTTTTCCGTGAGCAGTTCGAGGTTAATTTCAATGACGATCCCAAAAAATGGTGGCAGGTTTTTGACAGGACTGCCGATGAGGAAGTGCCCAAAAATCAATGGACGTTTGATTCTGTCAAAGGCACGGTAACAATAAACAAAGCTGACAAGTGGCATAAATATACCGTTAACTTCCTGGCATATCGAATCTGGGAAGCCATTTCCATGTACAATCACATCACAAATAACTGGGGCGACCGCGAGCACCAGATGCCTGTTGATCCGATATATACCGAGACACAGAAGTTCATGCTCGACTACCTGCAAAAATGGCTGGATGAGCATCCTAAAACCAAAATCGTGCGTTTTACGTCCCTGTTCTACAACTTTGCATGGTTCTGGGGCGATCCTTCGATACAGCGTTTTACATATGCAGACTGGGGCTCTTATGAGATGACAGTAAGCCCTCGTGCCATGCGTCTTTTCGCTGAAGCCAGAGGTTACGAAATGACCAGTGAGGACTTTGTCAATAAAGGTCAATATTGCAGCAGTCATAACGTTCCGTCAAAACGACTTCTGGACTGGATGGATTTTATGAACGAGTTCGTAGTCAGCTTTGGGCGCAAGTGCATTGATCTCATTCACGCCGCAGGAAAAGTTGCCTATATGTTCTACGACGATCATTGGGTTGGCACCGAGCCTTATGGTGAACGTTTCAAAAACTTTGAGTTCGATGGTCTCATCAAATGCGTTTTCAATGCTTTCGAAGCAAGGTTATGCAGCGGCGTCAAAGGTGTCAAAACGAAGGAATTGCGTCTGCATCCGTATCTTTTCCCTACGGGCTTAAAAGGCGAACCTACTTTCATGAGGGGCGGCAATCCGGCTCTGGATGCCATGCGGTTCTGGGCAAATATACGCCGCGGTCTGCTGCGAGCACCAGTTGACAGGATTGGTCTTGGCGGATATTTACATCTTGTGCAGGATTTTCCGGATTTCGTTGAAACTATCGAGCAAATCACTCGTGAGTTTCGAACGATTAAGCAATTTCATACCGGCAGCAAACCTTATACTGCACCTCTGAAAGCTGCGGTACTTACCGCCTGGGGCAGGCTGCGTTCATGGGTATATGTCGGACACTTTATTCACGGAATGGAACTTTATGAACTTACAGAGTCTCTGGCAGGTTTGCCGATAGAAGTTTCGTTTATCAGTTTCGATGACATTCTTGATAAAGGTATCCCTGATGACGTACATGTGCTGCTCAATGCCGGCAGAATTGGCAGTGCATGGTCCGGCGGCGAACACTGGAAGAATGAAAAAATTATTGACAATATTACCCAATGGGTCGCCGGCGGTGGGGGATTTATCGGTATCGGGGAGCCTTCGGCATGTCAATTTTCAAGTCAGTACTTTCAGTTGTCGCACCTGATGGGTGTTGACCGAGAAATCGGTATGACATTAAACAAAGTCAAAATTGATGTCCCAGTTTTCAAAGATGAGCATTTTATTCTGAATGGGATTGAAGGTGACATGGATTTTGGCAGGGATATTGATAAAGTATATGCGCTGGATAAAAATACGACTATTCTTTCACGTAATGAGGAATCGGTGAAGATTGCCGTCAATAATTTCGGTAAAGGCAAATCGGTTTATCTTTCCGGTTTTAAATTCACGCCGGAAAATACGCGCTTGCTGCACCGGTCTTTATTCTGGGCTGCGGGTAATCCCGGTGACTACGGTACATGGACATGCAGTAATATCCGCACAGACTGTGCGTTTTATCCGAATACGAAGAAACTCGTTATTATAAATAACAGTGAGAAAGAAGAGAAAACAAAGATATTCGGCGCAGGCGGAAAAACAATAGAGACCAGCCTGGAGCCGTATGCTGTTAAAATATTAGATTTATAGACCGTGCGTTATTCTTATTTTTGAATTTCACCGTTGATTTTGACATTTTCCATAACAAGGTTATTTATTCCGACAAGCTGGTTTTCTCTCTCGACATTATCGAAGGTGCAGTTCTTTAAGGTGACATCGGTTATGGGGGAGCGCTCATAGCCTTTAATCGAAAGTGCGTATCGGCTTTTTTTACTTGTTACGTTCTCCATATTGATATTGCGAACAGTTGGTATAAATTGTCCTGTATCTCCTTCTCCATAGAAAAAGTCAATCAAAAGAACTGCTTCTGCCACCTGACCGACAGTGACATTTCTCATATAGACGTTTTCGACTGTTCCCCCGCGAACGGAATTCGTTTTAATTCGCAGCGCCCTGTCCAGGTTGGGGCTGTCCATTATGCAATCCTCGGCAAAAACATTCCTGACGCCGCCTGTCATTTCGCTGCCTATGACCACGCCGCCGTGCCCGTCCTTCATTTCGCAATTTCTGATAATGATATTTTCGCTGGGGACATTAACTCTCCTGCCGTCGTTGTTCCTGCCTGATTTTATTGCGATGCAGTCATCACCTGTATCAAAGTAACATCCCTCGATTAAGACATTTTTACATGATTCCGGATTACAGCCGTCATTGTTGGGACCGTGACCTGTGACCCTGACATTTCTGACTGTAATATTTTCACAGAGCACCGGATGAATATGCCACATCGGGGAATTTTTGAAAGTTACTCCTTCGATGAGAATGTTTTTGCATTTGTAAGGCTGAACCATATTCGGTCTCAGTTCTCTGCCGAGACCAAAGATGCGTTCCTGTACCAGCACCCCGGTTTCGCCCATTTGCCTCGATGCGTTAATATTTTGTGATTGTGTTCTTGCGCGTCCCCACCAGTTCTGAATGCTTGCCTGGCCGTCGAGAGTTCCTTTGCCTGTTATAGCAATATTCTCCTGCTCATACGCGTAAAGAAGAGGTGACAAATTCATTATTTCGACTCCTTCGAATCTTGTATAAACAACCGGCATATAAGCATTGGAGTCTGTGGAAAAATTAACTGTGGCTCCTTCCGAAACATAAAGGTTGATATTGCTTTTGAGATGTATGGGACCTGTGAAAAAAGTTCCTGCCGGTATTATAACTTTTCCTCCGCCCGCACGGCTTGCAGATGCAATTGCCTTTTTGATGGATTCCGTGCAGTCTGTTTTTCCGTCTCCGACCGCGCCGAAATCGGTAATATTAAACTCTTTATCCGGGAACTGTGGAGTTTTTATCCTGCTTAATATTTCGGGCACCTGTTTCCACCCTGCGGCAGTTGTACCTGTTTTTGTGCAGCCGGCAGGTAAAGTCATTAAGCACAGGCAGACAAACAGCGGCATAATTCTGAGAAAAGTATCTTTTGCACTATTTATGTTTTTTGAATTATTCATAAAAACTCCTGTAAATAAACTAATTTTCTTCTGAAATTATGCAGGATAATCTGATTGAGTTATAAATCAAGTCCTGTGCCGGTGACATCTTCAGTCGTTAATAGTTTCCCGGTATATCCTGTTACATTAATATCCTTTAGAGCAAGGTCTCTTATGTGTTTAAGGTTCATACCCTTCACGGCGGTGCCTGTCACGTTTGTCAGTGACAATCCCTGCACGGGCATTTCAGGTGAGACCTGAGTTGCTTTTATAATCTCCGATGCGTTGTGCAGGCGTATGTTCGAGAAGCTGAGCTTGCGCGCTGACGGGTAGCCGGGCAGACCTTCGACCGGGTCGTCGAAAGTATTGGTATTTCCACCCTGTGTGAGATTTAATCCGAGAAAACTGCCGCTAAGCACGTCTATATCTTCGGCATGTATGTTTTCTGTAACGCCGGCTCTTCCAATCCTGGTTTTGATGTATATCGCGAATGTCCGGCAGTTAAATTTGCAGCCCTCGATGCGCACATTTCGCACTCCGCCTGATGTTTCGCTTCCTATGCCTATGCCTGCGAAAACACGACAGGTTAAAGTACAATTTTTAATTACTATGTTCTCGGTGGGTTTGCCGATGCGTGCGCCGTTCATGCCTCGTCCTGATTTGAGACTGATGGAATCGTCGCCGGTCTGAATATCGCAGCCTTCGATAAGTACGTTTTTGCATGAATCGACGTCAATGCCGTCTCGCTGTCCCTGTATAGTGACATTCCTGATGACTACGTCTGTGCAGTAAGTCGGATGTGTTGCCCAGTTGCCGCCCTGTGTTACTGTAAAGCCTTCCCACCGAACGTCATTACAATTGATAGGTTCCAGCACCACAGAACCTCGCGGATTTTGCGGGGCTGCCATTCGGGGATTGCCTTCTATTCGACCCGTCCCGATAATACCTGTATGGTCAACATTAGCCGCATAAATTAATGCCCGTCGTCCGGGCTGCCAGCGTCCTTCCCATCGAATGTCTATCATAGGATATTCGTTCGGGTCTGAACTTCCGACAATTACGCTGTTGGGTTCGAGTTTGAGTATAGTCTGATAACCCAACTGTACGCTGCCGATGAGATAACGGCCTTCAGGCACAAGGACCTCTCCTCCGCCTGATACTGCACAGGTATCCAGCGCTTTCTGAAAGGCTGCTGTATCCCTGCTTGCGCCGTCTCCTTTTGCGCCGAAGTCACGGACATTAAAGGTCTTTGGTATGGAAGCGGTTTGGTTCCGTGTATATGAACAAGAGTGTGCCGCCATGATTAATACGGCAAAAAGACAGAAAAAAAATAATTTTCTTTTCATTGACTATAACCTTTCAGGATTAAAATGTATCAGCATTACCTGCCCCTTATGCCGCTGGCTGCGGCATCCAGTTCAGCTTCGGCAGGGAAGCGGTCGAAGGTGCGATTTATGGGCTTATTGCGCATGTGCTTGTCCACGAAGTCCATCATTGCGGTCCAGTCCTCTGCTGTGAACATGTGGCCGTGACTGGCGTAGTTCACACCGAGCCTGTCTTTTGCATTATATAGTTCGTAAGCAGGTTGTGCTCCGATTATGGATTGTTTGACAGCTTCAGGCAGGGAGATTGTGTCAGTTATTCCTTCCAGCGCGATGAATGGTCTTGGCGCACACAAAGCGAGGAACCAGTGCTGGTCAAAGGGCAATTTGTCAGCATGTCCGCGGAACTGGTGAAGGTTCGGAGAAAACCAGTTCGGATATTTTGTCTGCATGATGTCAAGCGTCTCACTTCTGCGCGGACCTGCGAAACGATATGCACCCATACCTCCGCCGCCGGTGACTACCGGCGCTCCTATGAGACGTTCGTCAAATGCCGCTGCTATCATTGAAGATTTGCCGTTGCGTGATGCGCCGGTGATGATGAGTATTTTGTTGTCAATAGAAGGGTCTTTTTCAAGGTAATCCGCGACTCGTGATGCACCCCATGCCCATGCCGCGAGAATCCCCCAGTCATAATTCCCGTAGGCAGGAAAGAAACGTGTGTTGCGAAAAGCCCAGCTTCCGTCCAGGTTGCGCAGGGTTGTGTCTTCCGCACAGTCATTGGCATTGTATAAGACAACGGCATAACCCCGCTGCAGCACATTGTTATATTGCATGACCATATTTTCAGCATTGGAAATCGGAACAGGATTTTGCGGAGCATTTATTTGATTGGCGGGCGGCTCCGGTCCAACCAGCACAAGCACATTTTGGCCGCGACCCTGGTTAGGGCCGTTCGGCAGGCGAGGCAGATTGGCGGCGCCGGGCGGAGTGCCTCCCTGAACAATTATTGCAGGAAACGGTCCGCCGTCACTCGGAGTGAAAATGCCGATATCGAGGCTGAGTTTTTCTTCCGGACCAAAAGTCAGGTGTATCAGGCGGTATTTTACCTTGCCATCAGACACAGTCTGAGAGCCTGCCTCAACGCCTTTTACATTACCGGGGGCAGGGGGCATCTGCCCGATTGCATAATACTCAAGTATCCGTTTGATTTCCTCTCGCCGTTGTTTCCACTGTTCCAGTGTTGTTACACGGGTGCCGTTGTTCATCGTCAGAACGTCAGGCATTTCTTTGCGCACGGGCAGTTCATCCAAACCCGGCAGCTTGCCCATCGGCGTATTTATCGGGGGAATCGGAATCTCGCACGGGTCGGTCCCGGCTTGAGAAGCGGTTGAAGATGTTGAATTCTGCTGCGCATATACTCCTGCAGGCATCGATGACAAACATGTAAATACCGCGCAGACAATGATAATAATCCTGGAATATTTTTTTATTTTCATAATCTAACTCCATTTGGCATGATTGTATCATTAAATTTTGTTCTATCAAGAAAAGTGTTAAGCAATCCTGACTGCCATATCCGCATACTTTTCTCATTTTTGCACAAGTTCAATTCCTAATCGTGAAACAGGGGCTTTATATGGCGCTCATAGATATTCTCTGTGACATTAGCGGCGATTATGTCTTCGTATTTTTCCAGAGCGTTAGTATAAACTGTTCCCATTTTAGCCGCTATCTTATAGCCCACATGCAGAAGCTGTCTTAAATCAGGATTAAACTGCGGGCATGACTGGTCATGACGCAGCGCGTTTGCAAACTGTTCTGAATCCCACTTGCTGATTTTTTCCGGCGATGGCAGGTTCTCACGCGAAATATTGATGACTGATGCATAAGGCACACAAAGTTCTTCCATATGCTGGAAAGCTTCTTTATATACCTGTTTTGCAATAGCCAGACCTTTTCCGCCTGCCATTGCCAGGCCGATAAGCTCCTCAAGCCATGTTGTGCCCGCTGTTTTTAGATGCAATCCCGCGTCAAATTTCTTTATTGCTTTACTCATCAGCTTATAAATGGAAAATTTATCGCTTCCGGAATGGATGCTGAGCTTCAGGTTTTCAGGCAGGCCGAACTCTTTTACAGCGTATTTTGTTACAGCGAGGTCCTCTTCGAATTCTTTCGCGAATACTTCTATATTTCCGACATAATCCACACCCTTATTAAATCTGCCTGTGAATTTCGGTGCGATTGTCTGTGCGGGAATTCCCTCTTCGGAGACAGCGGCAAGTATAAACAGCATTTCTATCGGGCTTTGAGGCTGATCAGTTTCATCCATGGATACTTCGGTAATAAAATTATCCGCGCCTTTGGCTTTTACTATATGACGATATATCATGCCTGCCTGTTTAACCGCCGGCAGGTATTTATCAGCGGCGGATTTTATTTGTTTTTTTGTTATATGGAAAGTCTCTTTTATACCGGGTATCGTGAATGTCCCGGTGTATCGTTCATGGTTTTTAATAAATTTTTTCACATCAGCCTCATCAATCGTGCTGGAGATATAATCGGCAACATCAATTGTAAAAAAATCGCAGACTTCGATGAACTCATTAACATTATTAAGATTGATATGATCGGCATCAACATAATATGGCGCGTCCCATGAACATGCTTTGACTGCCTTATCCGCTTCCTGCCGCGTATCTGATGGTTTGCTGCCGATAATCGTATGCTCTCTGTGAGATTTGTTCCAGACAGGAGTGATATTAAGACCATGCCGCTTTGCTTCGAGCATCGCTGATAATTGTGCTTTTCCCTGGTGACCGAATCTGTCGCCGATTCCGAAAGAATATTTATTTAATATCATTGATTATTCCTTAAATATTTTTCAACATATTTCTCATACATGTAATGTACAAGCGAAAACAAATATACTGAAAAAAAGGATATATGTTAAGAGAAAAATAATAAGAAAGTGTAAACTTCGGAGTACCGGCTTGCCTCATCAATTAATATCTTTAAACCACGAAGCCCTTGAAGAAGCTCGAAGAAAAAGACTATCGACCAAAGACTAACTGCTATCGACTATTTTCAGACACTGATTTGCACAGTTTTTTCCCCGACAAGGCGCAGAGGAGCTAAGAAAAAATGTCATTGCGAAGCCCGTAGGGCTGTGGCAATCTTCAACTAACCTTCGTGCTTCTTCTTTTCTTCGTGAATTTTTAAAATTGCCCGACCCACCGTCGTGGTAAATAGAGCTTGCTATTTTTTTTCTTTTTTGCGTCTGTTTTATTTTCGTGTGCACAGCACACCCTGCAATTTTATTCATATTCCTAAACCTGTTCCTATTTTTCCCCACCCTCATTTTCAGCGTACTTTTCAATCAAAAGTGAGCCACCTTTTTAAAGAAAAATGAAAAAAATAAAATAATTTTTATTTTAGGCCG
>JAFGEF010000054.1 GCA_016931715.1 Sedimentisphaerales bacterium | reverse complement strand
GTCATATTCGGCTCCTGCTCATCCGGATAAACAGGATTCTCAGAAGCAGTAATATTAACAATTTGCGCTGGTTCGAGAGGATAGCCCTCCAGTTCTGTTGTAAAGTTCCAGATAAGACCTGTAACAGTACCTGGTTTCGACGGGATATTGACTTCATCGACTCTCCAGTAATATGTCGTACCATATTCGAGTCTGTCGAGAGCTACGCTATTGACATCAAGACCCTGATATAATGTTGTTCCCAAAGGCTCAGCTATTGTAGCATTGGTAACGCTGGTTTCGTCTGTTCCAAAGAAAACGTTATGAGTACCGTTTTGTGCTTCTACAAATTCACCGGGTTTCCACGAAATTTCTCCTAAATCTACTAATACATTAGTGTCATTATTTTTAGGGTTCGGATTGCTTGCCATTCTTGAGTCTGCTATTATCTCAAAAGAGAAGTTGTCTGCAGCACCGGTTGAAGCATTATAATTCTTGAATGCCGGCCACAGGCCGCCGTCAAGTGGATCCGAAGTCTGGTCGTCGGTAAAGTAATACCAATTCGGCTGTTCTGATGGTTCGAGCGTACTGGTATCGAGACTTCCGGAACCAACTAAGTCACCACCCACTGTTGTCAGTCTGGTGTCCAGCAGCATTTGATAATCGCCCAGCTTGGTGATAGTCACATAAAAAGTGTACCAAGCATCCGCAGTCAGGGTAAAACCGCCTGCCAACTCTATTCTGTCGCCGTCATTGCTATTATATCTGTTAAAATAACTCTCAATATGATGCCCTTCCAACTGAGCACCAAATATTCTGTCCGATGTCGTTGAGTCAAAGTCATTCATCATCCCCAAGCGGTCATCATTGAAGGTGCCATTATTAGCTGCCTGAAAATCCATAGAAAGACTAATGGAATCTCCAACTTTAAGCTCTGTCCATTTAACTTTATTTGCAGCTTGCATGGGGCCGCCAGACATGGTGGCAATATCAACAGAGGGCGACACCGTACCGCCATTTACAACGGGACTTCCGCCACCAGAGGAATACCAATTGGTCGTTGCAGAAAGGGCCGTTCCGTCCGCATAAGAATTGAAATCATCCGACACCACATAGGCATTTACGATGCCAGCCATACCGAACACCAACAATACGCTAACCAACATCTTTATACTCATCTTTTTCATCATGTTACCCTTCCAAAAGATTTAAAAAGAGATACGAGAATTCATACATTTTTACTACATATTTATACTAAATAACATAACATATATCTGCCCAGGATAATGTTATCTGATTTGTCTGTACCTCCTTCCTGTAAAATAGAGAGCCATAAAACAGTAGTTATTGATAATTTGTAATGTTAAAGAACATAATTAAAAATAAAACTCATAAGCTGAAAACACTTATATATTTTCAAGCCTTGCTGTTATTTTTAGGAATATATTTGATATAAAAGAACAATTGCGATATGTATGTGCTAAAGTAAACATATAAACATCAGAAATTTGCTCCAATGTTGTCCTGCCTGATTTTGTAATATTACAAGAACACTAATAGAATAAAATTAAATGCAGCTTCGTGTTTATATTTTAACGATATATATGCTTTGCTTATACCGTTTAAGGTATATAATAACTATCTATATTCTTCCACCGCCCCATACAGTTCACCTTTAATCTTAGGAAGATTATTTTAGTCGTCCGAAAGTAGAATCCACAGTATTATCATTTCAGATATAAACACTAATACCATATTATTTATAACAAAATTATACCTGTGCAGTCAAGAAAAAATGGTATCATACATAATAAAATAGGTAGAAATTCCAAAAATGAGACTGTTTATCAGTATATACCGGAATAATAATATAAAAAAAGAGCCTATACCGAAAATCAGTATAGGCTCTAAAAAATACTTCTTTATATCTAACCGCTGCTTTCACTGTTCATTTTGAAAAAAACAGTAAAAAACATATTTATTAGGGTAATCCAACTTTGGCTAATTGCCAGTCTTAACAATCATCAAGGCATCCAGCTTCGTTTGAGAATATCTGTAAGTAATCTCAAGATTATATGTGCCATCTGCCGGTATTGTCCAGGTTACAAGACCTGTTGAGGCATGAATATCGTCCCATCGCCATGTGGCGGTTTGAGTTAAACCGCTCCAGCGAGCCCAATTATTTGCCTCTAATGTCCTGTTAGATGCTGCTCCGTTGAAACGAACCCAGAATGCATTTGCTCCTGAACCGGAATCCTGACCTGTAGAATATCTGCCCCAGATAATATATTGTCCTGCCGTGAGGCTCAATTTATAAGTGGCAATACCAGCGCCATTAGCCGGCGGGGCATTGGTGGAGTTTGCTGTACCTGTCGGTGTTGATATATACTGACCTCCGGATGCATCTGCAATTACGGATTGTTTCTCAGTTGGAGCCACAATCGTATTTGCGGCTTCTGCTTCAATATACATTGGCGGTACGCCAACAAAAGGTTCTAAGCCGGAAAGGCAGATATAATCAATTAACAAAACACCTGATCCGCCTGTTGCGCCAATTTTCTTAATCCCGATAGCAATATCATCAACATCAGACAAATTAACACCAAGTGTTGAAAGATTGATATCAAATTTCATCCATTGCGGCTTATCCGCAAGGCTATTGAAACCGCCTTCATAGACAACTCTCTTGCCGTCTATGATACAGTATAATTCATCATTGCCGACAACATTGTTTCTATCACCGCGGAACCAGATTGTCAATGTCCTGGGTGAGCCAATCGTCCAGTCAACAGTGCCTATCGGAAGATCAAGAACCTGTGCCTTGACTTCAGAGTAACCGGCTGTTGTATTGTTATACCTGATTGGAGCAGAATGTCCGCCGTTGTAGTTGGTTGTGGAAAGATATGGTCCCGGGAATTCATAACCCATCAGGGCGCCGTTGACAGACTCATTGCCGTATCCGTCAAGCCATGTATTCCATACTGCATTAGCATCAGTATCATCGTAGCCGACCTCGAAATCCTCAACTACAATACTCTGAACAGTCGAGAAGCTCCATAAGTTACCATCCCATGTTGTATATGCTTCTGCCATATTGACTTCATTAACTTTCCAGTAATATGTCTTGGCAAGATCCAAATTGAGTGAATAGCTTGTTCCATCGAGAATAACAGGAGTAACGACATTTTCTACAACCGAATTCATATCGGTAGCTATGTACAGGTAATGCTGGTCAGCATCTCTTCCCGCACGCCAGCCAAGATTCAGTTCACCTACAGGAATATTGCTCGTTCCACTTGTTGGTTTTGGCTCTCTTGCCCATACTGGGATATAGGTAAAGCGCACCTCACTGAGACCGAAATTATCAAGACCCCAATTGCTTAAGGCTGTAATGCGTACTGACTTGGCAATAGCATCAAATGTAACTGCTGTATTATATTCATAATCAGCTCTGCCAGTAGCCTTGTTAAATTCATTGACATCAGTCAGTTTTGTCCATGTATTGCCATCTTCGGAATACTCAATAAGCACTTTATTGAAGCCGGCAGATTTCAAAAGATTATGGTTATAGTTCCAGACCAGCATCTCGTGAATCTTGTAAACCTTGTCAAAATCATACTGAATCCAGGCATTATTCACATCTTCCCCACTGCTTAACCATGAGCCAGTAACGGCAGAGTGCTGGTCAGGAAAATTAGGGTCAAGTCCAAGTCCGGCTTCGTTTACTGTGTTATTCGGGTCATCACCTTCCAGGCTGCTTATTGCTGTTACTTTTATTATATTCTCCTTAGGCAGCTTAAGGGCTTCAGGCTCAATTGTGAATTGCCATAGATCTCCCTTGTATAGACCCGGTTTAGAAGGTATATTGACTTCATCAACCCGCCAATAATAAGTTGTATCAAATTCCAGTCTGCCCGGATTAAAGCTGTTTGCGTCTAATGCCAGACCTTCGACGAAGATAGCGCTCAATGGATTCTCAATAGTAGCGTTATTAACATCGTTTGAATTAGTGCCAAAGAAAAAATTGTGTGTATTTGCAAACTCACCGGAAGTCCAGCTCAGTAAGATATCACGCAGAATATCTATGCTGTTGTCGGCTGGAATCGGATCGAATGCTTTACCACAGGGAGCTTGTTCGGAAGTAATCTGAATATTATCAACAACAACCCATGAACCAGCATCCGAGCCTTGTCCCGGAAGGTTTGAAATACGAATCCACAACATATCTTTCGTGTTGGCTGAACTGAGATCCAAAGGAGACGTAAAGTTGTGAATGGCCATATCCGGGAAAGTGTCTGAGGAAACGCTGTCAATCAGGGTGAGTCCCTGTTCGGCAATATCCACATCATCCGCAGCTCCGGAAAAGCTCCCTTGATAGATTTCGACCTTAATCGAAGGACTACGATTTACACTCCCGTCGGTAGGCTGTGCAAAATCGATCGAAACTGAGTAATTTCTACAACTGGCTTTGGTGCCGATTGCCTGGTAAATATAACGGTCGTCAACCAGGCCAATAGCGGGCCATGAATCACCCAACATACACGCACCGTCAGGGAAGGGATTGACACTTGTTAAACAGGTTGAAGCCGTAGCCCACCAGTCAGCGGAACCTCCATCTGTAGGATTATTAAGATCGTACCAATCAACTACATCAGTGTTGCCAGCAACACCACCATCAAAGGTACCATTAGAGATGGCAAGGTCTGCCCGCCCGGTATTGCTGAGTATTAGTAGAGAAATAATAATTAAGTAAATTAATCTTCTATACATATTTTTTCTCCTTCATAATAAAATGAAAAAAAATTGATAATGAGGTTTTAAAATTGATACACAAGAATTCTACTATTATTTCTATTTGCCCAGGATAATAATCTCTAAATTGCCGCTACCTCCTTCCTTATTTTCGTTTATCCTTTAATAAAACAACCATCCGAAACTTATTGTATGATTTTTCTGTGTTGTTTAATACACATTCAAAGGTTACTCCTTATTTTTGCGAGTTCCTTTGTATTTTTGTTATGTTATTATAGGATTATATATAATAATATTTATACCAAATTTTTTAATGGTTTGTCAAGAAAAACAATAAAATTTACCTTTTTCAACACATTTTTCGCGGATTTTGCAATAAAAATTGGCTTTTCAGGGAAAGGTATATTATCAACAGAATTTTTGCAAAACTCTTATTATCAACTTCAAGTCAATATTTTTTATGCTAAAAACAGTTAATAATAGCGCCAATCAACCTTGCCGTTATATGCCATTGTCTGATCAACAAGCTCATAAAGAGCCAAATCATATTCTTTCAACTGCTCGCGTGTTTTAATCGGACGCTCGGCATCGTTAGGAGGAGTTCCCAAACCTACGGCATCGAAATATGCCAGTAATCCCATTGTCCAGTAATCGACACGGCTATTTATAGCCGGAGTACCTTTCCATTTGCCCTGGCTGAGAGCATTTTCATAAATTTCCTTTAGTTTTTCATCGAATCGAACATCCATTCTCTGGACGTTCAACTCATATTGCTGCCATATATTTCGAGGCCTGTTCTCCCATTCCGGATCGACCGGTCTTGTTCCGGTTACATGATATATTGCACTTGCCATAACTCGAATAACCTGGCAATCTGCGGCATACATATCATTGGCTTTGCTCATCACGTTTTCCTGATCCACAACTAAAAGCTTCGTTTGTGGATAATAACCAAGATATCTTGCGCCTGCGCCCTTTTCAGCCGGGCTTAATTGCTCATACTCCGGCAGGTCAGAAAGCTGTTCATCATGTCCAAGCACTGCCATTTTAACTCCATCTGCAATTAGTGCTTTGAGAATGTCGTGTCGATACGCAAACAATCGCCGAATGGTCTCGTTAACCTTTAGCATCGCTTCGTCGGTTGCCTGCCGCCCTAAAACAGTAAATTCTCTTGCCCATGTGAACTTTGTGTAGTAGGGGTTAATGTTAAATTTTGCAGGAGGCGGAACTATATTAGGAAAAGGATTAAGCCATGTATAACTCCAATCCTGCTCGGGACTTAGATTAAAAGTACTTTTGACAAGCTCGTAACCAACCGGATCATATATCTTGAACTGGTCTCGCCTCCCAATTGGACCGTGATTATAGTTATTTACCCTGTTGCAATTGAAATAAACCTGAACGTTTTCAGCCCAGTATTCTGCACTGTTGGAACCTGCATAAGTTCCCTTAAATAATCCCTTTTGAACAGCATTGCGATAAGCAGTGTTAAGTTTACCGGACCATGCTCGATCCATTCTGCTGAGGGTGCTGTCAATAGTGTGAGAAAATTCATGTACACCGATACTTTCATCATCATATCTGTCTAAAGGCAGATTCAGCAGATTTTCCTCGCCAAAACTTGTCGGCAAGCCGCCTGTACCTCTGACCCGCTCATTTTGAAAGTCAGGATTCCGGGTATTACGATACTCAGGCATATCAGTATAGACCTGGTTTTTACCAATGATAATTAAATACATACCCTGTTTAGCCATAGCTTTCAGTACATCTGGTCTGCCTGCAAGCATGCTTGTAACAATCTCATAAGTACGCTGAAGCGCCAAATCGGCTACTTCTTTTGAAGCCAGCACCGGCAATCCCTTAACATCTATATATTTGGTATAAAACTGTTTAGCCGCATCGCGATCACGACTGGGGATGAGCTCAAATACTGAATCAGGTACAGCAGAGACCGGAGGATAAACAACAGTTGCTTTTGAATGAGACTGCCCATATGCTCCCGGAACCATACTTATAATTCCTGCGGCAATAATAGTTACAGCGATGCGATTCATTTTCAAAATACCTTTCTATAAATTAATTAACGAACTTTCATTTTCTGGATTCCCAGTCCTGTTTTGTATATAGATTCCAATAGATTGTATATGCATGATCATGCAGAAGGTAAAACGGCATAAGATCAACATCCTTTGCAGTTTTATCCGGAAGGAAGCCGACATTCACTGTTTTGAAGTTTCCCGGCTGACCTTCCACCGGCTTAAGCCAATTTGATATCGGCTGCCCTGAAGCGACAAGAACAGGAACATTAATGGAACGACCTCCGCGTCCGCGTCTGCCGCCCCGGTTTGCTTCTTGTGAATCAACTGTCGCAGTCCCCATATTGTCCATATTTCCTGCCAGAACTATTGGACCCCACATAATTGCTGCAACATTCGGATCATCCGGAGTTGGCTCTAAATAAAGTGATTTAGGCAATGTTAACTCTACAGTATCACCCGACGACCACGTACGCTTGATTTCGACATAAGTGCTTGGGCCACGCGGCGCAGGATTAGTGTTGTCTGTGTTACTGGCATCCCCGCCGCCTCTGCCGCCGCGTCTGGAACCCCGGTTGTTCTGTGCTGGAATACCACTCTGAGCATTACTCATAGACTCTCCATTAATTTTTACAGAAAATCCATCGCCTGCCCAGTATGGGCGACGTAACGCCATCGTAAATTCTTTGGGTGATTCAGTTGCAATAGTAAGACGAGCCGTCTCGCCGATCGGAAAATTTGTATCAACTGTCAGTTTAACATTTTCACTTTCCCAGTCAGCAATGGAAGGCAAAAATGTATTTACCCAGAGTTTTTTATCGAATACGTAATAAATACCTTCTCCGTGTAATGCGTGACTTTCCATCCCTGTACCGACACAGCATGTAAAACTTCTGAACATGTCCTGGTATTCCCGAGTAACTCCCTGGCCGACTGAAACCATATAACAGGTTCTGCTGTTCTGTGGATTAATTGATGACAGGATATGATTAAACAAAGCTTTCTCTTCAAAATCAGCATAATGTGCGTTTGGTACAAATTCAAAAAGCCGGCGAGTCAGCTTCAGCATATTATAGACATTACATGTTTCAGCAGTGCGTCCTGAACCCTGCACAACATCAGCCCATACGTCGGCAGGCGGAAAATTCTCCACGTTTCCATGCCCTCCGGTTGCAAAAGTATGCTGCTGAACAACTGCATCCCAGAAGAAACCCGCCGCTATAATATCACGTCCGTTTCCTGTATAAGCAAATCTATCGATAGAGCCAATAAGCTTTGGAATCTGTGTATTTCCATGTAATCCGCCGAGCCTGTTCTGATGCGCTGCGAGCGGCTCGATAAAAGATTCATGCTCGAATTTATATGAGAACTTCAGCCATTGCTCATCGCCTGTATCGGCATAGAGATCCGCCATAATCTCATTCATACCGCCAAATTCAGTACCGAGCATACGCTGTATCTGTGCATCACTGAGCGGATTTAAAATATCTTGTGCCCATTTTGCAAACTTTATCTCAATTTCCAGTGCCATTTTACTGCCTGTATAACGATATGCATCCCGTAATCCTGCATAAGTTTTATGAAGTGTGTACCACGGCGACCAAAGCCCATTCAAATCGAATCCGCTTCCCTGGATATAACCTTGTGCCATTCTTGCAAGAAGCTCACTTCCATCAGTGCCATTCCTGTCAATTATTGCGCCCAGATAACCGTTACCGCGTTTATCCTGTACCTCTTTAAATTCACTGATAATATAGTCAGCCCGTTTCTTAAATTCCTCATTTCCTGTAGCGGCATACATCAGGCTAATCGCTGAAAGATAATGTCCTGCGATATGTCCTGTAAGCTGCCTGCTGTCAACAGCATCCCAGCCGCCGTAACCTTCAGCCTTTGGCTCAAGACCTGCACGGATACGATAACCTGCAAGCATCCTGTCAGGTTCAAGCTCCAGCAAATACTTAATGTCGGCATCCTGCGCAGCCTTTAACGGCCCGCCTGTTAATCTTATTTTAGTTAAATCCAAGGGCCTGGCTCTTTGAAGTTTCTCTTCTGCCGCTTTTACAGTTGGGTTAGTCGCTTCTGCGAAAACCTGCAAGTTAAGCATAGAAATTACCGAAAAGAGTGTCAGTAAATATGTTTTCATAATTAAGCTCCTCATAAAATCGTTGGGGTGGCAAGTAACACTATTATTACTCTCTGATGCATGGATATGATATTTTTAAAGTTTTTATATTTGTACATTTTAGTGAGATTACAATATAAACAACAGCTTCATAAAATATTCTGCTATTATAGCCCCCAGGCTGGAATTTACAAACAAAAATAATCTCTTGCAGTCATTATTCACTCTAAGATAAATAACATCTTATTTTCCAGACAGTTTAGTATTGAAATTTTAGTCTCTAAAAGATAGATTAGATTGTTGAAATATATAATTAAATCAGAAAATATACTCAAATCATTTGTTTGACAAGGAGTAATTTAGATATGAAAATTGCCATTCATACAAAAAGCCTGATGAAGTTCATATTAATTTTGTTATTGTTCTTTTCTTCAGAATTGGCAGCAGAAGCACAAGAAAATAATACAAGCCGGTACTTATCAAATACATTGCAGTCCAGCCGTGCCAGATCCGCGCCCAGGGCTTCCAGAGGGATGTACAAATCACAAGTGGTTCCCAACTGGTTTGATGAAAATACCCGTTTCTGGTATATAAACAACCTGAGAGATAATAAAACTGAATTTATCCTTGTCGATGCTGAAAAAGGCTCGCGCCAAAGAGCTTTTGACCATGATAAGCTTGCCGCATCATTATCGAAAATGACTCAACAGCAATATTCAGGTGATCAATTGCCTTTTACCGTCATTAAATTTTCAGATGACGATAAAGAGGTCCTTTTCAATATCTCCAATACTACATATAAATGCGATTTAAACTCGTATGAAATTTCTCCATCAGATATTCCTTTACCAGCGACCAACCAGTCTCAGCAGGATTTTGGAGGCATGAGAGGCATGAGAGGCCAGCGCAGGGGACAAGGAACAGGTCAGAATTTTAATCGAGGTCAGTATCGCAGGAGTACCGGCGCCGGATTATCATCACCCGACGGTAAATGGAACGCTTTTATCAGGGACAATAACGTTTATATACAGAATAGTGAAAATGGACCGGAAATACAGCTTAGTACTGACGGAACGGAAGTTAATAGCTATCAAAGGCTTGAATGGGCGCCTGATTCACAGTCGATAATTTCCTGGCGGGTAGAGCCGGGAGATAATAAAGAAGTGTACCTGATACAATCTTCGCCACCCGGCGGAGGCAGAGCGGTTCTAAGCACGCGTGCCTATGCTTTGCCCGGTGATAAATTCGAAGCTTATGAATTAAATATTTTCAATGTAGAACAGCGTAAGCAAATCAAACCTGAATTAGAGCGCATAGATTTGGATTCGCCGCGTCCCCGCTGGAATAGCGACGGCTGCCATTTCACATACCAAAAGGTCGATCGCGGCCATCAGCGTCTTCGTCTTATAAGTGTCAATTCACACGACGGCTCATTTATAAATATCATTGACGAAAAAAGTGATACCTTTATCTGGACGGCACACACAGAAAATCTTGGCCTGTCCCTCATAAATTATATCGATGACTCAAATGAGGTGATTTATGTCTCTGAAACGGACGGTTGGCGGCATCTCTATCTTTATGATGCACTTACCGGCAAATTAAAAAATCAAATCACTAAAGGACAGTGGCTTATTCGGGGAATTCAAAATATAGACGCTGAAAAACGGCAGATATGGTTTTCGGCAGGCGGCTATCATTCGGAACATGACCCTTACTTTGTTCATTATTTCCGTGTCAATTTTGATGGTACAGGGCTGGTTCCTCTCACAGACGGCAACGGAACACATACAATAAGTTACTCTCCGGATCAAAAATATATAATTGACAGCTACTCGCGGGTGGATATGCCGCCGCAAACAGAATTAAGACGCGTCTCTGACGGTAAGCTGGTCTGCAAGCTTGAGCAGGCCGATATCTCTGAACTTATCGAAAGAGGATGGAAATCGCCTGAAGTCTTTGTTGCCAAAGGTCGTGATGGAAAAACCGATATCTGGGGTGTAATTGCAAGACCTGCTGATTTCGATCCACAGAAAAAATATCCTGTAATCGAATCTATATATGCAGGCCCTCAGGGAGCATTTGTCCCCAAAACTTTTCAGGCTTCAGGTCTGTTCTCATCCTTTACCAGACTCGGATTTATCGTTGTTCAGATTGACGGCATGGGAACAGCATATCGTTCCAAGGCATTCCATGATGTATGTTTCAAGAATTTAAAAGATGCGGGTTTCCCTGATCGAATTATTTGGCATAAGGCAGCAGCCGAAAAGTATCCGTATTATGACATCAGCAGATTAGGTATTTACGGCACTTCCGCCGGTGGTCAAAATTCTGCCGCTGCGGTTCTATTTTATCCTGAGTTTTACAAAGCTGCTGCAGCAGCCTGCGGCTGCCATGATAATAGAATGGATAAATCCTCGTGGAACGAGCAATGGATGGGTTATCCGGTAGGTCCGCAATATTCGGAGTCTTCCAATATTGATAATGCATGGCGTCTTCAGGGAAAACTGTTTTTGATTGTCGGAGAGATGGATACCAACGTTCCGCCGGAAAATACAATGCGATTCGTCGATGCACTTATTAAAGCTCAAAAAGATTTCGATCTTCTTGTAATTCCCGGCGCTGACCACGGCTCAGGCGGCGCCTACGGCCAGAGACGTATGGAAGATTTCTTTGTGCGGAACCTTCAGAATATCGAGACGCCAAACCGTAATGCCCAGTCGCCGGTTGAAGCAACTCCATAAATATAATTTAAATTCACTCTTCAGGGTGGTAAAATATATTAATATGCTTAAAAATTTAATACAAGAGCCTTCAGGCTATATCTTCGATATTAAAAGGTATGCAATCCACGATGGGCCTGGCATACGAACCACAGTGTTTTTTAAAGGATGTCCTTTGCGATGCCGCTGGTGTCATAATCCGGAGAGCTGGAAGAATGTTCCAGAGCATAGTTTGCGTTACAGCCGTTGTACAGGTTGCGGACGCTGTGCAGAAGTATGTCCCGTGAATGCGATTTCTATGGCAGATAATCGTCCGCTCACAGATATCGAAAAGTGCACATTATGCGGCAGGTGCATAGATGTCTGTCTTGCCGGCGCCAGAGAAATAATCGGCCATTTGTCAACGGTGTCACAGGTAATGGCTGAAGTTGAAAAAGACCGTATTTTTTTCGACCAGTCTGGCGGCGGTGTTACGTTTTCCGGCGGTGAGCCGCTGTTTCAGTATGATTTCCTTTCGGCTCTTCTGGATGAATGTAAATTATGCGGCATTCACTCCGCAGTCGATACGACATGTTATGCAAGCAGAGATGTTATCCGGACAGTCGCAGAAAAGGCAGACATGTTTCTCTGTGACATTAAGCACATGAATCCGAAAATTCATAAAGAATATACGGGTGTTGATAATTCTCTTATTCTTGAAAATATAAAATTTCTTGCTCAGGCCGGGGCAAAAATTAAAATCCGAATTCCTGTTATCCCCGGTTTCAACGATGAAGATAAGAATATCGAAATGACAGCTCAATTTGTGAAGTCACTCCAAACTATAGAACAGGTTGATATTTTGCCTTACAATAGCGGGGGTATGGAAAAAGCAGCACGTCTGACAAATGATTTTGAAATTGTTAAAAAAGCTGCTCCTGATAATGGTACAATGGAAAATATAAAGAAAAGCCTTCAAAAATATGATTTTAAAGTAACTGTAGGCGGGTAAAACAATGAATGAGCGAATTAAAAAGTTAAGACAGCAAAGCGTTAGCATAAAACCATATATCTCTACCGAAAGGGCAGAGCTGATAACCGAATTTTATAAAAGTGATCTGCATTTGCGCAACTCACAGCCCGTTTTCCGCGCTCTGTCCTTTAAATACATAATGGAGAATAAAACTATTTGTATTAACGACGGTGAGCTTATTGTCGGCGAAAGAGGCCCTGCGCCAAAAGCAACACCGACCTATCCTGAATTGTGTTGTCATGATATGGAAGACTTAAGAATCCTGAATATTCGACAAAAAACATCTTTTGATGTCAGCGAAGATGCCAAAAAAATCTACGAGAAAAACATTATACCATATTGGTCCGGCAAAACATTAAGAGAAAAAGTCTTTAAGTCAATGGACGAAAACTGGCACAAGGCTTTCGATGCAGGCGTCTTTACCGAATTTATGGAACAGCGAGCACCGGGTCATGCCATTCTGGATGACAAGATTTATCATCGCGGCTTGCTCGATTTCAAAGAAACTATTGCAGAAAACAGAAAAAAACTTGATTTTCTAAATGATCCTCAAGCATGGGATAAAGACCAGGAATATCAGGCTATGGAAATATGTGCTGATGCTGCTGTAACATTTGCCAATAGGTATGCAGAAAAAGCACGCGAGCTTGCAATTGCAGAAACCGATCCGAAACGCCGTGCCGAGCTTGAGCAAATTGCAGAAGTCTGTACGCATGTACCGGCTCATGCACCTCGTAATTTCCGGGAAGCTCTTCAGGCTTACTGGTTTGTTCACTTGTCGGTAATCACAGAACTAAACACATGGGACTCATTCAATCCCGGTCGGCTTGACCAGCATTTGTATCCATTTTACAAAAAGGAAATAGAACAAAATACTCTGACGGTCAAAGACGCAAAAGAATTGCTCGAGTGCTTCTGGATTAAATTCAATAATCAGCCGGCTCCTCCAAAAGTTGGCATCACCGAAGAGCAAAGCGGCACATATACCGATTTCGCCTTAATCAATATCGGCGGTCTTACTCCTGAAGGACATGATGGTGTAAATGAACTTTCGTATATTTTACTTGATATCGTTGAAGAAATGCAGATTACTCAGCCCAGTGCCTGTATCCAGATCAGTTCAAAAAATCCGGAATTGTTTCTTCAAAGAGCATGTAAGGTCATTCGCAAAGGATTCGGTCAGCCTTCGGTTTTCAATACTGATGTTATCATCAAGGAGATGCTGCAGGACGGTAAGTCTATCAGAGACGCCCGCTGCGGCGGCCCAAGCGGCTGCGTCACAGTCAGCGCTTTCGGCAAAGAAAGCTGTACACTTACAGGTTATATAAACTGGCCAAAGATTTTCGAGCTGACCTGTTACAATGGAGTAGATCCGAACAGCGGTCTGCAAATAGGACCGAAAACAGGCGACGCTGAAAAATTTGATTCTTATGATGATTTTTTCAATGCATATAAAAAACAGCTTAAATATTTCGTCGATTTGAAAATCAAGGGCAACAATATCATTGAGAGTCTGTTTGGTACTTTTATGCCTGCGCCATTCATGTCAGTTGTTATGGATGATTGTATCGCTCGCGGCGTGGACTATCATCGAGGCGGTGCACGATACAATCCGACATATATTCAGGGTGTCGGAATTGGTACGTTAACCGACTCGCTTGCGGCGATTAAATATCATGTTTTCGATAAGCAGACTGTTTCCATGAAAGAGATGCTTTCTGCAATAAAAGCTGATTTCACGGGATATGAGCAACTTCATCATGATTTAACTAATCATACCCCAAAATATGGGAACGATGACGCCTATGCTGATTTGATCGCAGAAGATGTCTTTAATGCCTACTATGACGTCCTTAACGGCAGGCCGAACACAAAGGGTGGAAAGTATCGTGTGAACCTTCTGCCGACAACCGTTCATATTTACTTTGGCTCGGTTGTTAACGCTCTGCCCAGCGGCAGAAAAGCAGGTTTGCCTGTATCTGACGGTATTTCACCTTCGCAAGGTGCAGATACAAATGGTCCGACAGCAATTATTAAATCAGCCGCTCATATCGACCACGTTAGGACAGGCGGAACACTTCTTAATATGAAGTTCAATCCGCAGGTTCTTGAAGGCGATGGCGGCATAGAAAAGCTCTCACACCTGGTACGCTCATATTTCAGACTTGACGGACATCACATCCAGTTTAACGTAATAAACGCTCAAAGTCTTCGTGAAGCTCAGAAACAACCGGAACAAAATCGCCATTTGATTGTAAGAGTTGCTGGTTACAGCGATTATTTTGTTGATCTTGGAGTTGATTTGCAAAACGAAATTATTAGTCGAACGGAACAGAGTGTGTAGAGCAGATGAAATGATGTATTTATAAGGAGACTAATCATAGTATATCTAATCCCTATTTTAATTTATCTCGCTGTACTGACATTAATCGGAATTTATAAAATCCGCCAGGTTAAAACTCAGCAGGATTTCTCGGTGGCCGGTCGCACACTTTCACCCTGGGTAATGGTTTTAACTATGCTTGCTGTCTGGATAGGTACAGGTTCTATTCTTGGTAATGCTGAGGAAACCTATCGTACCGGCATGGCCGCGCTAATCATTCCTCTGGGCACTTTTATCGGTATGATTCTGCTGTCACTTATTGCCACACGGATAAGAAATATTGAAGCCTTCAGCGTTCCGGAAATTATTGGCTCGCGTTTCGGTTCTATCGCCCGTTTCCTGGCTGTGATAGCGTTAATCATCGCTTATATGGTTATTGTAAGCTATCAGTTCAACGCGGGAGGAGCGGTGATAGAGGTCATTTCGGAAGGAACCGTATCTAAACAAACTGCCACGTTCATAGCCGCTATTTTCATAATTACATATACTATGCTGGCCGGCCTGAAAAGCCTTGCAGGTATGGACATTATTACAGGCTCAGTGATTACAATAACACTGCTTATAACATTCCCTGTACTCTTGTTTAAAGCAGGGGGATTCGATGGAATGCAAAATGCTTATAACATCCAAAATCGACCTTCACACATGCAGTTCTGGGGTATTTACAGTCCTGTTCAGCTAATTAATTATCTGCTGCCAACTTTTTTGCTGGTAATGGGTGATGCCAATCAATATCAGCGAATCTTTGCCAGTCGCAATGCCCGCGGCGCAAAGCAGGCCGTTACAGTTTTAATCTTTGCTGCCCTGGCTATTGAACTTTTAATCATTGCTTCAGCATGGGTCGCCGGCAGTATAACTCCTGATCAGCAGGAAGGAAAATATATCTTAATCTATACCGCCAGAGAACATCTTCCGACTTGCCTCGGCATATTATTTATGATTACTGTCGTCGGTATTATTATTTCAACTGCTGATTCTTTTCTCCTTGTGCCCGCAACAACTTTCATCAATGATGTTTATTCCACATACATCAATCCCAAAGCAGACCAGAAAAAAATTATATTCATCAGCCGCTTGCTTGTTTTATTGTTTGGAGTAATTGCTTATCTTGTCACCCATGCCTTCGCGGAAACAACCGGCTTCTTCAAAAAAGCGCTTTATGCATATACTATATACGGCTCAGCAGTTACGCCGACTCTTGTTGCTGCCTTATTCTGGAAGCGTGCTACAAAAGCAGGCGCAATAAGTTCCATCATGACCGGTATTATAGTGACATTAATTTGGTCAGAAGCCGATTTTATTCGAAACAACTTGCCTGCTTCAATTGCTGACCTTGATGCTGTCCTGCCTGCGATAACACTTTCAGTCATCTGCCTTGTAGTTGTAAGTCTGTTCACTTCACCAAAGACTGTTCGGAGTAATTAATAAATGTTTACCGCAGATATTTATATCCAAAGAAGGAATCTCTTGAAAATGAAGCCCGGTTCCGGCATCGTTTTATTCATGGGCAATCCGGATTCTCCGATGAATTATTCCGCAAATATTTATCCTTTTCGGCAGGATAGTTCATTCCTGTATTACTTCGGCCTTGATAAGCCCTGTCTTGCCGCCGTGATTGATTTAGAGCAGGAATTGGAAATAATGTTTGGTGACGACCCCACAATCGATGAAATTGTCTGGACCGGTCCCCAGCAGTCGCTGCAGGAAGTTTGTGAAAAGGTAGGCATCTCAAAATCAAAACCGTTTAACCAGCTAAAACCTGTAATCGAAAAAGCCTTGAATAAACATAGAACCATTCACTATCTTCCACAGTATAGAGCAGAAAATATTATTACAATAAGCAAACTTCTTAATATCGACCCTGCGCAAGTAAATGCAAATACATCGAAAGATTTTATACGAGCTGTAGCTGCACAGAGGTCCGTCAAATCCTCAGAAGAAATCAGGCAGATTGAAGCTGCTCTTGAAATCACCCGTCAAATGCACCTTGCTGCAATGAAGCGCTCGAAAGCCGGTGTTTGTGAAAAAGAAATTGTCGCAATGATGGAAAGCATAGCAATCTCGAATGGGGTAAGGTTTGCCTTTCCTGCAATTTTTTCCATCCATGGCGAAACTCTCCACAATACAAGCTGGGATAATGTAATGCAGACCGGCGATATAGCCATAAACGATTCCGGTGCAGAATCGCCGCTTCATTATGCAGGTGACATAACGCGAACAATACCGATTGGAGGCAAATTCTCACAGCAGCAGCGTGAAATTTATCAAATAGTGTACAACACCCAGCAGTCTGCTATCGAATCAATCAAGCCGGGTGTTGAATTCAGAGATGTCCACAAAATCGCCGCGATTGAGCTAATGGCAGGTCTAAAAGAAATTGGAATAATAAAAAAATCTTCACAGGAAGCAGTTAATGCCGGCGTGCATACACTATTCTTTCAATGCGGTCTCGGGCACATGCTTGGTCTTGATGTCCATGATATGGAGCCGCTCGGAGAGGATTATGTCGGATATACCGATACAATCAAACGCAGCAATGAATTTGGCTGGAAATGGCTGAGATTAGCAAAGGCACTTGAGCCTGGATATGTAATTACTGTTGAGCCGGGCATCTATTTTATTCCGCATTTAATTGATCTCTGGAAATCTCAAAACAAGCTGGCTGACTTTATAGACTATGCACAGCTTGAAAAATATCGCGGCTTTGGCGGCGTGCGAATCGAAGACGATGTTCTTGTAACCGATTCAGCCTGCCGAATCCTCGGACCGCAAATACCAAAAAGTATAGACGAAATAGAAGCGATGACTTCTTGAAAAAATCAGACTGAAAAAATCAAACGCACAATAATCAATAAGTTATTCAAAATGACCGATTCTGTTTTGTCATGCTGAACGAACAGGCTGTGTCGCAAATAAATTTGCGGACAATCTGTTTTTGCCGGCCGAATCAATAATAATGCATACTTTCGTTTTTCAACAG
>JAFGEF010000053.1 GCA_016931715.1 Sedimentisphaerales bacterium | reverse complement strand
TCATGCTGAACAACGTGAAGCATCTGGCTCTCGAATAAGAAGTTACGAACGATACATATTTTATATTCGCAGTCCAGATCCTTCGTTTCGCTCAGGATGACAAGTTATATATATGTTTACTATATAAGAATTTATAGTTTTATTGAACTCGAAATCGGTCAGTTTGAGTATGATATTTGAAGGTTAAATTGCGTTATTTCAGTTCTGTGTCAAGCAGTTATATTCTTCGTTCTGAATCTCTCTAAGATTTCCATTAACGTATCGAGTTTTATTGCGGTTTTGTAAGTAAGGAAGTTTTCCGGTATTTTTGCTCCTTCTTTCAAATATTTTTCATTTACAGCAATAATAATTTTAAAATCTTTGAATTGTTTCAGCGTTTCGTGCCGGTTCGCGAGATATTCAGGCGTCCAGAAGCCAACAATTTCTAAAAGTACTTCTGTCCCGTCATCGTGCCTGAGAGTAAAATCCGGTATAAAAGTTTTCTGATATTTATTTAGGATCCTGCCTTCACGAATTAATGTCCAGCCGCTGCGCTTGTCGCCGAACTTCAGGGCAAAAGATTCTTCCAAACTCGAATCAAACTCATCCGGCTCAGGTAAATGACTTGTGAAACCATCTTTGTCGGAAAGAATTAGTCTGGCAGGCATATTCCATGGAGTTTTTACCAGTGCAGTCATTTCCCATCCTTTGCAGGCAAGCAGGGCAGGCAGAAACCTGGCAAAGTTGACTCCATATCGGCGGGATTCGTGCAATACAGAAACAGGACCGGCAAGTGTAATACGATATTTTGATGTTCCTGTACATTCTATTTTGTGAAGCAGGTGAGCGAGTTTTGCGTAACGAAGTATTGTTTTAAAATCGTTCGATGCATGGATTATCATATTTTCAGCCTTGTATAAACATCCCTGAAGCTGTGCGACATTATATCGTGACAGGAAAGCCTGCGCATTTGGATATCCGTCGAAATGTTCCAGTTGCTGATACTCAATTACATCACAATATAAATTCTGCTCGATTTGCTCCCATGTCAGACCGGTTTGCTGTGTAAGTTGTGTTTTTATTTTCTTCTGGTCATATTCGAAAAGCCGGTCTGCATGTTCGACAAGAGGGTGAAAACGCGCTGCTTCAGCAAATATTTTCAAGCGAAGTTTTGCTGCCCCGCCTTCTGAGTCGGTTTTATATACACTTGCATCATCCAGCAGTTTGCAAAAAGCCTGTATTCTTCGCACGGGACAATCCGGCTCATCTGTAAAAATAGATTCGACTTGTCGATGCAGCCATTGTCTTTGCCGGCCTGTTCCGCCGCGATAGATGGAGAGCATCCTTTCGCCATATTCAGTATAATGGCGGTGAGTATTTTGTGTCAGGCGGTCGGGAACAGCTCTGCCTGACTCAAACTCTACGATGGATTGTTCGCTCGTAAGCATCGCTTTTGCGTCTCTTTCGTGAACGGTGAACTTCTTTTGTGTCTTCACATACTACTTCGTATAGCGTGGCTCTTGTGCTTCCTGTCTTTCTCAATATTCGACCGAGTCTTTGTTTTGCCTGACGTGTGGAACCCTGGCCGCCGATTATTACCGCGACTTTGGCTTCGGGGACATCAACTCCTTCATCCAGAACACGATTGGCGACAAGCACCTCGAATTTTCCATTGGCAAATCCATCCAGCACCGCAAGGCGTTCGCGCTTACGGGTATGCGAAAGAATCGTTGGTACGAGAAACCTGCACGAAACTTCGATTGCCATCCTGTTCGAGCCGGCAAAGACAAGAATTTGCTGACCCTTATGCAGCCTGAAAATATCTTCAAGCACGCGCAGCTTTTCAGAAGCGCGGTTTTCGATGGATTGTTTGAGGTAGTAAGCTTTTTGCACGTGACGTGCCTGAGGCTCTTTTCCCGACTCTTTGCATAAATCCTGCCAGTCATAACCGGGCTTTTCCTTGCGTTTAGTGAAAATATAATTCTGAATTGCTCTGTTACACTGGTCGTAAGTTGTCTGTTCGCTGTCAGTCAGGGCAACGGGAATTCGTACTACATCAAAATCTGCTAATGTGGAGCCTCTTGCATGATGAAAAGGCATATCATAAACGACCGGCCCGATAAGCCAGTCAAGGTCTGTATGTAAATCATCCGAACGCTGGGGAGTAGCTGTTAATCCGAGTCTCATGGATGCAGTGCTCAATATAGCCGCCTCACGTCGGCATTTGCCGGGCAGATGGTGTTCCTCATCGAAAATCAGCAGTCCGAAACCAGCTCCCATTTTTGCCATATGAATATATGCGCTGTCGTATGTAGTTACCGTAATTGGCTTTATATCAGACAGGCCGTCTCCGACTATGCCGCTGTCATAATCAAACGCACGAAGAATCCGCCTGTGCCACTGGTACATCAAATCGCGAACCGGAGCTGCTATGAGTGTTGCTGTTTTCACTCTCGCCATAGCGGCAAGCGCTACCTCTGTCTTGCCTGTCCCTGTCGGCATGATAATTTGGCCTCTCCTGCCTGAGCGATTCCATGACTCGAGGGCTTCCTTTTGTTCATCTCTTAATTCCGGTAAATTAATTTTTGAAAAGGAAACGGACTGCGGCTTCATTACCTCATCGGAAAAGTCTTTTCCGAATTTTTCACAAAGAGATTTGGAAACAGCGGAATAGTAAATAGCATCGCACCGCCATGCTCCTGTGCGAGTGTCCCACATCCAGAAATTCGAGCTGCTCATTTCCGGCAATTGGTCTTGATTCACGCCGTTAAGCAGGAGAGTTCCCTGATCGAAGGAAAGAATTATTCGTTTGTTAATTTCTGTTTTTCTCATAGAAATAGAGCAATACAAGCCGCTTATGAAAATAATCAAAAAACAGCCGGAAATCAAGCTCAAAGTCTGCTGTTCGGATAGTTCAATTATTTTATGATTGAAAAGGATGCATCACTTGTGTCGTAAATAGTGTTATCAGACGCACTTTTAACTTTAATATAAAAATTGTTTCCCGGTCTTAAAGAAAGATCAGCTTCCCATTCATAGGCCTGAGAACCGGAAACAGTTGCGATGGTTTTAGCGAACCAGCCGCCGCTGTATAGTTCAATAATGACATTATCATCCATATTATAATTCCACTGTATAAAATATGTCAGTCCCGCCTGCCATTGCTCGCCTCCGTTGGGTACAGTGACATTTATCTTCGGCGCTACCGCAGAGAAAGAGGCATTTGCCCAGTCGCTTGTACCGCCGGAGTTGGTTGTATTTACGCGCCACAAGTAAGTAGTATTAGGTTCAATTGTTTCCATAGTGTATTTATATACAGTCATGTTGGATTTATCTGCGACAATCTCGTTAAATTCAGAGTCTTTAGCGACCTGCAGATGAAATGAGCTGAAAAGTCCTTTCGGCGCCCATTCGAATGTTACTGGTTTTGTATAACCTACAGTGCTCATATCTGCCGGAGTTTTCAGTGCTGGAGCAATTGGAATTCCCTGTATATCCGGATAAGTGAAGATAAACTCACCAGGCTGGGCATTTAATACAACAAGTTTTTTCTGGCCTGAATCGTAATAAGTGAGCAGCGGCGAAAAAATACCGCTATCTTCCTGCGGACGATGATAAACAGTCATCTGGTTCGGATCCTTAAAATCCATGCCGTCAATATTGAAATTAATATCAAATGACATGTCTTCAATTCCGAAACTGGATATAGTTACTCTATCTATTAGAACCTGCGGAACCTGACCTGTGAACTTCGGAAATCGCACCGCGTCTGCATGTCTTTTTACTGCCAGGCCGTTATTTGTCACGCCTTCCAGGCTGTTCACTGTGACTGAAATGCCAGCATTGCTGGAGTTGTATGTATTTCCTGATATGATGTTCTGGAACGTTTGAGATTTCACGAGGTCCGGACTATTCCAAATATACTTCTGCAAACGCGATCCTTTTTTTGCAGTTGCATAGTGGAGTTCGTAAACGACCTCTCCGGCAGGTGATACTTCGGTAACTAAAGGCACTGCGGGTGCGCCGTTCGGTATTGCAGCGCCCCAGTCAATAAGCACATTGCCGTTTGAGAGCGGCTGAACTCTGCCGCCGCTTGGAGTGAAAATGGCAGGTGTGTGTCGAAATTCCCAAACTAAAGTCGCTGTTTTATTAGTTTCATCAATTTGGTACTCTACTGCTCTGCTGTAAGTGCGATCGCTTGGTGTAGTACCTGCTCCTTGAAGGTTTCCATTGTCGAAAAAAAGCAGGTTCCCATTTGTTTTTCGCCATATCGAGTGCTGACCGACAAAATAATATGGTGCATTCTCTTCATGCTCGCCGATAAAAGTAAATTCGTTTTTCTTTCCTCCGAAACGCCAGATTATTTCACCAGTACTGCGGCTTACTTTAGTAATTTCTCCTGTTGTACGAAAAGAAATTAAAAGGTTATTGTCGAACGGGTCAATATTGATAGAATTGAAATGCGCATAATCAATGCTTTTTGAAGTGAGGTCATAAAAGGAATCGGTTATTGGGATATAATCAATTGCGTGCCATTCGAAAATGACTTTCTTGTTCGTGTCGATTTCCTGAATGACATTGCCTGTCAGTTGAGCATCGGGACGTCCGCCTGTTACTACCAGGCTCATATCCATATTTATAGGATATGTTCCAAGTATGAGAGCGTGTCCGTTGGGCATTACCTTAAAGTCATGGATATCGACAGAGTAATTACCAGCCAGTTTAAAAGAATCCACAACTGTAAAGGTTTCATCCTTTAGTGTAAAACCTTTATCAGAAGGAGCGGTAATCAGCCCGTTAAACATCACGCCGGGATAGCTCATTTGTTCAGTCTTGCTGTAAAATAATGGGTAGCCCGACTGGTCTAAAACCACATAATAATCGATAGTCCAAAATCCGAGCCAGCCGATAAATACGCCGGGGGAAGGTTCGCCTTTCTGTGTTGCAACGAGATCCGGAAAATCAGCAGGCAATCCAACGGCGCTTCCGGCGGTTTGTACAAAGACAAATGAAAATATGACAAGAAGTACTGTAATCGGGAATAGATGCACTTTCATGTCCTCAACTCCTTTTCTGATTTTGATGCCGAAAACTCAAATAGAATGAATACTAATACCACTTATGTATTTTTTACCATATTATCAGCATCCGGTCAAGCATAATCAGTGTATATATAAAGACTTATATTAGTTACAGGATTCAGCGAATTAAAAAAGCCAAGCCTGTTTTGGATGGCTTGGCCGTGTTATATGTCAAATTATATTGTACTCGAACTTATTTAATACTTAGAACATCTAACAAAAAGAATCGTGTCGCGGGCATCTTGCCCGCGAAACATTATGAGGATGGCAATGCTGCATCTTAACAATTCATTTTGTTAGAAGCTCTTAGACTAATACTTCTTCGTGGATTTCTTCATGTTCGACTTCTATTTCAATAAGTTTTCTTTTCTTTCTGCGATTGATTGTTCTTTGTGCGGTCTGTGCATTCTGATTTTCGTCAGCAGCGACATGAAGGGCTTCGATAGCAGTACCGGCGTATAAATCTGCTTCCATTTCTTCCCAGAGACCCTCGGCGCGATTGAATAATCCGCCTGAGACCATGATTCGCATATCAGGCCAGGCATTTACAGATTTAACTGTGTCAATCAGTCTGCGAACTTCAGGAGCCTGCTTCGGAGTTGTTCCGTAGATTAGAAGAATATCGGGAACGTATTCGTTCGCGAATGACAGTATGTCTTCGTTTGTAAGTCCGCCGCCTAAGAATCTAACTTCCCATCCGTCACTTTCAAATAAATCCGTCATCATCTGGGCGCCAAGCTCCTGTATTTCATCTGTTGCACAGCAAATAGCTATTTTCTTGTTTCTCTGAGGCCTGCGAGGAAGTTTGTTTTGGAGCTGGTCGATGATAGTGCGATTTACCCTTGTTGCAAGATGCTCCTGTATAGTCGTGATTTTATCACGGCGAAGGAGATTTTCGATTTCGACCATTACAGGCCATATCATCTCGACATAGATTGAATTTGCCGGAATGCCTTTCTGCATTGTTTCTTCTATTACACTTCTGCAGCCTTTGCGGTCGCCTCTCAGTAATGGTTCTAAATATCGAGCTATTATGTCCTGTTCTATCATGACTAAATTCTCCAAAAAAATTTCAATTTTTTGCTTCATAACAATCCTTGTTTAAGCTACTTATTCCCAAATGTTAATCTGGGCAACTTAACCAACGAACTACTAATCTATCGGAGACGTGCTTAAAAAATCTTTAGTTAAAATAGGCAATATGGAAAATATCGGGAATATTGGTGCAGGGGCGTTAAAATGATTGTAACTGTATATATAACAAGAAGATATGAAAATATTATATGTTGTTTAAAATATTTAACATAATTGCTACAAATGTTAATATAGGGAATATAGGCGACAGGGCGTGTTATTTTCAGACTATAAGAATAAAAAAAAATATTAAAATGTTGTAACGAAATAGTTTTTTGAACGTCTATATAATTAGAAAGCCAGGATTTTATCTGTTATGATTATATTGTAAACGCATGATATGAGAAATATAAGTTGAAAGGGAGTATTATGAAAAGAATGCCATATATATTATTATTCATATTTATCGTTGGTGTTGTATTGGTATTTTTATTGCGTAGAACTAACTCGAGTAGGATCGAGGTTATTAATACGGGTACTGAAGTTATTGAAGTAAAAACTGATACTGAAAATAACAAAGTATTGCTTGGCCAGAATGGAACAAAATACTTTGACCGCAATTCTAAGATTCAAATTGGCGATGCAACGATTAAGGTTGGTGAACGGGTAGAAATCAAAAACACTGGTTCTGATATAATTCAAATCACATATAATGATACCGAAAACACCGAAAAGAAAATGCTTCTCGGTCGGGGAGGAACCAGCTACCTAAACAAATCAAATCCATTTAAAATTAATAATGCTTTTGTTCAAATTAACTAAGCAGATTGGCGGGGTAAGTCACATCCTGCAAGTGCTTTCAAAACAATAAAATCCTCGTACAAATGAAATTGAATTTTAAGAAAGGATTGATAATGACTCTAAAACATGAAACGTTTATCATTTGCCTGACGATTGTTCTTCTTGCCGGACTGACCGGATGTAAAAAACAAGAAGCCGTTAAAATCTCGGACACTGAGCGTATACAGGGAACATGGAATGGAAAAGAACTCGATACCGGTGGCGAAGGCGGCGAATGGAGACTGATTATCACAGGCGAACAGATAAAGATAGATGGTCCGGGGCCGGAAGATTATTCAGGAACAATTATTCTTGATGAAACGACAAACCCTAAAAGCGCACGTGTAACGATTCTCGAATGTGCCGCCGAACGATATATTGGTGAAGTAGCAAACGCCATTTATAAATTTGAAAATGATAAATTATTTATTGCCGCATCTGAACCTGGTTCCGGCACAATACCAGCATATTTTGAAGGGAACGGCAATATTCGATATTATGAATATGTTAAAGCTCAGGCAAAGTAAAGTGACATACAGTTTTATGAAAATCAAAAATATATATATTGTAAAAATATATGAAAAAGTACAGCAAAGAAGACCAGAAAATAATGGCACAATGGGCCATTGATTGTGCTGAAAGGGTACTTCCTTTTTTTGAGGATGTTTATCCTGACGATGATCGTCCACGCAAAGCTCTTGAAGCGTGCAGAACATGGATTCGCACAAGCGTTTTTAAGATGGCTGATATTCGTGGCGCTTCTCTTGCTTCCCACGCGGCTGCACGTAATGCAAAAGAAAATCCTGGTGCCTGCTTTGTTGCGAGAGCCGCAGGGCAGGCTGTTGCGGCCGCACATGTCCCTCAGCATGCCTACGGCGGGGCGTATTACGCTCTCAAAGTTTTAGTAGCTGTCAAACCGGAAAATGTCACTAAGGAATACGAATGGCAGTCAAAACGTCTTGCAAAACATTTACGTCAAGAGATAATGAGCAGAATCAAAATTGAAAATACTGAAAAAGGATTTACTATCAAATTACAAAAGGATAAAGACTTTTAATTTATATCAAAACAAATGAATTCGTCGTTCAGTGTTTGTCGAAGCTTATTTTCCAGTTTTTTGGAAAATTATTGTAACGAATTTATGTATTTTACGTCTATATATGAAAAGAACGAAGAAATATTGGATAAAATGCAGGAAATTATGTTATTAAACGTTGAAATAGGAAATTTCAGTTAGGATTGGCTCTTTATATAGAGGATTATTTGAAAAAAAACGGGAGGATAAATTATGTTTAAAAGTACAATTACTACCTTATTTTTATCAGTGATTTTAAGTACAAGTGTATTCCAGGTATCAATAGCGGCGTCCTCTGAAATCGAGAAAGTCCATATAAGGGGAGTTGTTCGTACAAAAGATGGATTGCCTCTGAAGGATATTAAGGTTGTCTGTTTTTACTTTATGGGACCAGATTTTCCCGGCTCACTTAGTCAACAGATTACAGATGACAATGGCAGATATGATTTTGAGGTTTCTGTAGGTCAGACATATTGGATTGCAGCAGGGGGCAGGAAATCCACTTTTATAGAGTCGAAAAAATATATCACGCAATCTAAAGCTGATATTACTATCGAAGATCTCATTGTTCGACCATATTCCGTAAAAATTAGTGGTAATGTTATTTTTGAAGACGGAAAACCTGCCGCGAACCTTGCATATGGATATATCTCTGAAACTTGTTCTCCTATTGACCCAGAAAATCCTCCCAGAACCAATAGTAAGGGAGAGTTTACAATCGATTATTTATTACCGGATGAACTCTATTCTTTCTGGGTTTTTACCGATACAAACGTTTTTCGTGTTTGGAAAAGACTCGATCCAAATATACCAAAGCTGCAATTAACACTAAAGCAGAGTGACTATATCGAACTCCCTGAAGACTGGCTTTATGGAGGACACACAAATCATGCAATTGCTCGAAGCATGGGATATGCTGAAAACTCAATTATCGATTTCAAGCTTCCAGATCTAAATGGGAAGACTATTTCTCTTTCGGATGAAATGTTCAAAAATAAAGCCGTAATTGTCAATATCACTGGTACATGGTGCGGCGGGTGTATTCAGGAAGCACCATATTTAGTTAAATTTTATGACAAGTACAAAAATAAAGGCCTTGAAATAATAAGTATCTCGTTTGAACGGGATTCTAAAGAAGAAGCATTAAGATTGGTTAGAAATTTTAAGAATAAAAATAAAATAAACTATACGATGCTTTATGGAGGCATTACTGATAAGAAGAATGTCGAATCAGTTATAACCGGCTTGAAGCTTTTTCATGGTTATCCGACAACGATTTATATTGGTCGAGATGGAAAAGTACAATTTATTCATTCTGGTTTCTATATAAATACTGACTCCCATAAAAAGTGGCAGTTAGATTTGATGGAAAGCCACATAAACGAAATCCTGGCGGATGTTAAATAAATAGACTAATTCATGGATAGACTACACTTTGCACACTTTTAAAAACAGTAAATTCTGCCAGTAATAGATTTTCGTCTTCAAGAGAATGACATAATACGAATAAATGTCACTGCATGGAATCTTTTTGCAGTTTGTATTCGACTAAATCTACAAGTGCCTGCCATGAGGCTTCGATTATATTTTCAGATACACCGACAGTTCCCCAGATAGAATATTTGTCCCTGGATTCGATTATTACGCGAACCTTAGCTGCTGTGCCGGCTTTGGCATTGACGACACGAACTTTATAATCAATCAAATGTATTTCTTTCAGAGAAATGAAACGGTATCAGGTACGAATGGCATGAAGATAAGGGATAAAGTGTTGTAAGTCAAGGACTTGACAAAAAGACCTCCATTGTTTGATATAATACATTCATGACAAAAAAATCAAACAGAAAGGAGGTCTTAAATGACAAGGATGGCACATTTTCATCAAATTCTCAAGAAAGATTTTTTCAATAGAATCACATTTTTAAGTAAATTTCTTTCTGACACAGATATTCTTACTGCCGCCGAATCAGAGAAATATTACTGGCGTGAGCGTATCTGGACACCAATACAAACCCTTTGGACATTTCTTATACAAGTTCTCAATCCTGATTGCTCGTGTCGTGCCGCTGTAGCTCAGATTCTTGCCGAGCAGGCCGCTATAGGTGAATTGTCGAAAGTTTCCGCTGATCCTACTGCTTATTGTCAGGCTCGCATGCGATTACCCTTAGGATTGTTCAAGATGGCTTTTCAGAAGATAGGCCAAAGTCTTAAAGCAAAAATAGATGCTGATTATCTCTGGAACGGCCGCAAGGTCTGGCTTGTTGATGGCTCTCATTGTTCTATGCCTGATACGCCTCAACTGCAAGATACTTTCGGACAGGCGCCTGGCCAGAGCAAGGGCTGTGGTTTTCCCGTAGCAAAAATCGTGTGCCTGTTTTGCTGGGCGAGCGGAGCAATTATAGATACTGCAATTGGAGCATATCGCAGTTCAGAATTAACTCTCTGGCGTCATCTCTGGAAAAATCTTAATAGCGGCGACATCGTCCTTGCTGACCGTTTTTACTGTGCTTATGCCGACATAGTTCAATTGCTTGAAAAAGGCTGTGATTGTGTGTTTCGACTGCAAGGTGCCCGTGCAAGCACTATGAACTTTCACAAAGGCAAATATCTTGGCAGAGATGACAGGCTTATAACATGGCACAAACCGAGCCAATGCCCAAGGTCACTTTCTGAGGATATGTATGCTTTACTGTCTGATACACTTACAATTCGTGTTCTTCGCTTTCATACAAGAATCCCTGGTTTTCGCAGCAGGACAATTATGGTCGCCACAACATTACTGGATCCGAAAAAATATTCTTTGGAAATGATTGCACAGTTGTATGCGGATCGCTGGATTATCGAACTGAGGCTTCGTGATATAAAAACAACCCTTGGAATGGATGTGCTTCGATGCAAAAGCAGCGATGTTGTGTGTAAGGAAATATATATGCACCTGGTGGCATACAATCTTATTCGTACGCTGATGTGGCAGGCATCTGTGGAACATAACAGACCTTTGCATCGGTTAAGTTTTGCCGGAACTGTTCAGCGTTTTGATGTTGCGGCTCCTTATATTTATCTGTTCTTTGGAACCAGCAAAGCTGTTATGATTTATAAGCTGCTATTGAAATGGATTGCTGGTGACATCTTGCCTTATCGTCCGAACCGAATTGAACCGAGAGCAGTCAAACGGCGGCCAAAGGGATATGACCTTCTGAATAGACCAAGACAACAAATGAGGCAGGAGCTTCTAAAATGAAATCCCTTATCTTCATGCCATTCGTATCAGGTACTTTTGCTGCAATTTAATGACGGCTCAGTAAAATTCATTCGTCCTCGTGGTCGATAGACATGTATTCGCGCTGTCCTTCACTGATACAGGCGGGATCTGATGGTTCTTCGTCATCAGTTTTCTCGTCGTCGTCGGCCATGTCCTTATACCCGGCCGCGGCATCGGCTTCCATATTGTTGCGGATGTTTTCGTACTCTTCAAGAGTCATCATTACTTCGCGTGCCTGGCTGCCCTTGTACTCGCCGAGTATTCCGGAAGCGGCCATCATCTCTATCATGCGGGATGCCCTGGCATAGCCTATATTGAGTCTTCGCTGGAGCAGAGAGACACTTCCTCTCTTGCTTTCGAGAACAACGCGAACGCCGTCGTCGAATAGTTCATCTTTTACCATATCTGAAGGATCGAGCGTTTTGATTTGAGTAAGCTCCGGATGGAACTGAGGCTCGGCTATATCCTTGAGGTGCTTGACGATGCCTCGTATCTCTGAATCGTCGAGGTAAGTGCCCTGCGCCCGGACAAGCTCGCTTGTACCGGGTTTCAGGAACAGCATGTCACCTTCTCCAAGCAGAGTCTCGGCGCCGTTCTGGTCGAGAATAATCCTGCTGTCCATTCTCGCGGCCACGCGGAAGCCGATTCTGCACGGCATGTTCGACTTTATAAGACCTGTCACTACAGTCGCCTGAGGTCTCTGTGTGGCAAGAACGATATGAATACCGATGGCACGGCTCTTCTGCGCGAGCCGAACGATGTAGGATTCGATTTCCTTCGCGGCGGTCATCATTAAGTCAGCAAGCTCGTCGATAACGATAACTATGTAAGGCAGCTTTTTCGGAATCTTTGCTTCCTCTTCCGAGTCGCTCGGATTGAACCTTTGCAGAATTTCTTCTTTGGTGAGTTTATTGAACTCTTCGATATTTTTGACTTTTGCTTCCGCCAGGAGCGCGTAGCGCTCGTCCATCTTTACCGTTGCCCATTCGAGTATCTGGACTGCCATTTTGGTCTCAGTGACAATCGGGCACATCAGGTGCGGGATGGTATTAAATGCCGTCATTTCGACCATCTTCGGGTCGATAAGAATCATCTTGACTTCGTCTGGCCGTTTGGTCAGCAGCACACCTGTAATAATGCTGTTGATGCAGACACTTTTGCCTGAACCTGTTGTACCTGCGATGAGCAGGTGCGGCATCTTCGCAAGGTCGGAAACGAGCGATTCGCCCGATGAATCCTTGCCAAGGAAAAGCGGTACCTGCATCCTCTGCGCTTTGCTGCCTGCATTTAATATCAGGCTTTTAATGCGAACCTTTTCCTTCTCGCCGTTCGGAACTTCGATGCCTATCGTATGCTTACCGGGCAGGGGAGCCACTACGCGAACAGCAGCGACACCAAGTGCGCGTGCCATATCGTTGGACAGCGCCGATATCTGGCTTACCTTGACACCCGCGGCCAGTTCGAGCTCGAACATTGTTACTACAGGTCCAGTGTCAGCCGCGACAACTCGCGCATTTATGCTGAACTCCGAGAGAAGCTGTTCCAGCGCAGAAGCCTTGGATTTGACGACTTTTTCCTGTATCGATGCATAGCCGGTTTCCGGCTCCATCAGCAAATCGAGCGGCGGTAAAGTATAATCATCATAAGACGGCTGAACCGGCGCCTGATTGGCGGTCTTGGATTTCGGCATGTTCGTTTTGTTTATGTCCAGTCTCTTGATGGGTATATTTTCCAATCGCTTCGGGTCTTCTTTTTCGACCGGTTTTTCCTCCTCAATTTCTTCAACAGCAACCTGAGACTGCTTTTGCCTGGCGCTGAGTTTTCGCCATATTTCAGTAATTGTCTGCGAGTGTTGTTTTGCTGCCGACAGGGCGGTCGGACCGACAATACCTATGGTTTTGCCTGCCCCGAAAGTCAAGACGTTCAGCACTGTGAAAATTATACGATCAGCTAAAAGGATTCCTCCGACAATCCATATTGCGACTATTAATATGAAAGTTCCCAGCGATGCGAAGTGTGTTTCTAAAAGTGTTTTTGTCGCGATTCCTATCACGCCTCCTGAGCCTCTTGGGAATTTGAATATGCTGTGCGGCCATAAGCAGTAAAAACTCGTGGACGCCGCTATAGTTACAAGAACCAGTCCGATAGTTCGCAAAACCAACTGGTCAAGCGGACGGTAAATCAGCTTGGCGACCAAAAAGACAATTACTGATAATAATATTATAAAAACACCCGGGCCGACATAGTACAGCGACTTATATGCGCAGAAAGACCCTATCGAGCCGCATAAATTGGCTGTGGGATTATTGTTTGGCTGTACATACTTACTGGGCCAGTCGCCTATATCAAAACTGAAACAACTGCATAATAGAAACAGGCATAATCCTATCGCAATACATATCCACGCGGTATGAGCTACCGAGCGTGTTAATTGACCTTTTTTATTCTGTTTTTTAGGTTTTTTAGTTCTCAAACCTCCTACTCCTTTCGCAGTCCTATAAAATACGACATAAACGGGCAAAAAAACTCAAACCCATAATTGGACTTAATTTATATCGGCAGGACAGGCTGATTTTCTGCAAAATTGCCGCTGGTTATTGATGATGCGTTCGATTGATACATTTTTTCGTCATAAACGCTTTTATCTTGCATTTTTATGGAAATAGTGTACACTTTTCAAATCAAACGATGTGATTATAAACTTCTCTTATATAATTATCCCTTTTGAGAGCTTTTTATGTATTCGGATTTTATTAGAAATGTAGCTATTATCGCCCATGTTGATCATGGTAAAACGACACTGGTTGACCAGCTCCTTTATCAGTCTGGCATGTTCCGCAAGGATGAGCTTGATAAGCTCGCCGGAAGCCAGCACTTTCTTATTATGGACTCGAACCCTATCGAGCGCGAACGCGGCATAACAATTTTGAGCAAAAACTGTGCTATTGACTACACAGACTCGAAGGGCAACGAATATAAAATCAATATTATTGACACACCCGGCCATGCTGACTTTGGCGGCGAAGTCGAACGTGTTCTGAAAATGGCTGATGGCGTTCTGCTGCTTGTCGATGCCTTCGAGGGACCCATGCCGCAGACAAGGTTTGTTTTAAGCAAAGCTCTCAAGAATAAAATTCGACCGATAGTTGTTATCAACAAAGTTGATAGACCGAACAGCAGGCCTGATGATGTCGTCAACGAAGTATTCGATTTGCTTGTGCAGCTCGAAGCCGATGATAAAGCTCTCGATTTCCCATGCGTTTTTGCATCAGCCAAAGAGGGCTGGGCAACTATGGACCTTGCGAAAAAGTCAAACAATATGAAGGCGATTTTCGATACGATAATAAAGAAAGTTCCGCCGCCGGAGGCTCATCCGGATGCACCATTGCAGATGCTTGTCACTAACCTCGAATATTCGGACTATGTCGGGCAAATTGCCATAGGCAGAGTTTTTGCAGGCAGGATAAACGAAAGCCAGAAAGTAACTGTGATTGATAAGCAGGGAACCCATACACTGCAGAAGGTTTTACAGATACACCAGTTTTACGGGCTTGGAAGACAACTGGTCGAAAGCGTTCAGGCAGGTGACATTTGCGCGATTTCAGGACTTGATCCTATAGATATCGGTGATACAATCGCCTGCGCGGATAATCCATCGCAGATTGCTGTTATTGCGGTCGATGAGCCTACGATGACGATGACATTCAGAATCAATGATGGTCCATTCTCCGGCAGGGACGGAAAATATGTCACTGCACGCCAGATAGGAGAAAGGCTCGATAAAGAACTCCAGCATAACGTTGCGCTGAGAGTAGCTCCGGGACAAACGCCCGAAGAATTCGAGGTTTCAGGCAGGGGACTGATGCACCTCGGAATTCTTTTAGAGAATATGCGCCGCGAAGGCTACGAGCTTTGCGTGGGAAAACCGAATGTTATTGTAAAAGTGGTCGATGGAATCAAGCACGAACCTATTGAACTGCTTGCTATCGATACTCCGATAGATTGCCAGAGTTCGGTAATGAGTATTTTAGGCGACCGCCGGAGTGAAATTCTCAGGATGGATACCAAGAGCGGGACAACCGATTTTATTCACATGGAATTTATGATACCATCCCGCGGCCTGTTCGGACTTCATGCAAGAATGATGAACGCCACGCAGGGCAGGGCGGTGATGCACCATACGTTTGAGCGATACGAGCCTATGCGAGGCTCCATTCCTCAACGAAAAATGGGCGTTATGATTGCAACTACGGAAGGCCAGGTGACAGCATACGCGCTGGATGCTTTATACGACAGGGGCTTGTTCTTCGTCGAGCCGGGTGATAAGGTGTACGAAGGCCAGGTTGTCGGCGAGCATTGCAAGGACAGCGATATTCCCGTCAACGTGGTAAAAGCCAAGCAGATGTCAAACATGCGTGCGTCAGGTAAAGACGAGGCCGCGAAAGTCAGACCAGCCAGAATAATGAGTCTCGAAGCAGCCCTCGAATATATCCAGGCGGACGAGCTTGTCGAAATCTGCCCAGGCTCAATACGTCTGCGAAAACGTTTCCTGAAAGAATCCGACCGAAAACGTTCATCAAGAAAAACCAGCTAAAAAAATAGATAATTACTATATTTTTTTAATGATTAACAATTTTAACTTTAAGACATTATTTTAAAGAACGTTTGGAGTTTTGACTCAGAAGTGAATAGACTAATCGCTCGCAATAAATGAAAGCAAGTTCTTCTTGAGACTCTTTTTGTAATTTCTCATAATCAGGGTGGTCTTCCATAAACTTGAGTAGCTTGTCTTTAGATGATTTTCTATAAACACCGTGGAAAAAATCAAACAAATCTATGGGATCTTTTGCTTCTTTAGAATTCTTTTTATAAACACCAAAGAATGTATCAGGGTATTGCTTGAAAACTTCTAATTCTTTGTCAAATAATGGACAAGCAGCCATTATTTGCTGGCCATTATCAAGCTGATAAATTCCATAAACTTTTTTCTCATTTTCCATAACGATTGCATCTTTGAGAATTGCTTCATATTCCTTACCAGATCTATCTGGTACAAGATATTTGTGGCCTACTATTAATCTTGGTTTATTTATTTTGTCAAAAGCATATTCTGGAATATCTCCATCAAAGGTTTCTGGGATATGGTCATATTCTCTCATAGCTTTCATTATATCTAACATATCAATATGATTATCCCGTGATTTCAAAGCATCTCTCAAATTTAAAAAGGTACTATCAAGTTTGAAATCTGGTATCTTAAAACCTTCTGCTACTGCTGCTGGTGGAAAAATGAAAGAATCTAAATTATAAAGAAAAGGATGGTTAGTAATGAAAATATAAGCTTGTGGTGCTTCTTTTCCATCCAGTTCTGAATTTTCAAGTGTTCGCATTTCACCAATAACATCATCAAGCCATCCTAATTTACCACTATTATCTTGGTTTAAAGCTACATTTAAGTTGATAAATACTACTCTCTCATGCTTTAAATCTTTTTTAAGAGCTTTATAAACTTGATAGCCGATTCCAGTATGACCTTTATCTCCTTGTCGATGTTTTGCTTCAACTGAATATATTTTTTGAGTTTTTAGAGACACGGCAGTAAATTCAGCATGGTTAGAAGCTGAATCTTCTTCGTTTTCTAGTTCGATTTGAAATCCAGCTTTTATAAATGAAGATGCAACCATTGTTTCATAAAAGGCAGGATAAAAGCTGTCAATATTCTTTAGCCTATCAATTAGCCTTTTATGAAGTCTATCTCCATGCACTAAATGAGTATTATGTGCAATAAGATATAAATTATATGACAATGTTAAGTAAGCAAAAGTAGCGCCGTTCATTGGCGAAGAAATTACTTCTTGCTTATTTTTACTTAATATATCTTTTTTGTATGTACTGATTATGTGAAGCCATTGCAATATTGGATGTCGATTTTCTAAATCCTTATTTTTTTCAGCTTCACCCCATTTCTTACCAAATAGTATCTTTATATAATCAAATAGGAAATCGTGGAAGGTTTTCCATGATTTTGAATAATGAAATCTGTTTCCAACCGCTACAAACCGATATCCTTTAAATATTGTGGATATGATAGGACGCCCTTTTCCTTGTTGTTGTATACGTTGAAGTTCTTCTGCTTCTTTATGTTTTAATATATTTTCTATAGCTTTATGGTCAGAAATAAAAGTAGGCTCTTTTTCTATTAAATTAGAATTTCCATGGCATTTCTTGTATTTTTTGCCGCTACCACAAGGACATGGTTCGTTTCTTCCGACTTTTTTCATATATTATCTCAAGTCCATTTAAACGATCTATATTAATACAGATATAATTATCTATATACTCATTATTTGTATATAAGACCACAAATATACCTAATTAGTATTATATAAATTATTTAGAATATGAAAAAGAAATATTAGAGGAGAATAATTACTTTTTAAGCAAGGCATTTGTGATTTTTAATACATCGGAAATTTGGGGAATGTCGTGGACTCGGGCGATTGATACGCCGGAGGCGGCGCAGAGGGCTACTGTTGCGGCGGTGCCGAAGATACGCTCGGAGGGAATTGTTTTACCTGTGATTTTTCCGATGAAACTCTTGCGGCTGGTGCCTGCTAATACGCGATAATCTGTAGCAACGAATTTGTCTATGTTTCGCAGCAGTTCGAGGTTATGCTCTAATGTTTTACCGAAGCCAATGCCAGGGTCGATAAAAATTCGTTCTTTCGGTACGCCTGCTTTTTCGGCGAGATTGGCTCTTTTCAAGAGATATTCCAAAACTTCTTGTACAACATTTTTATATTTGGGCTCCGCCTGCATTGTCGCCGGCATTCCCTGCATGTGCATTAAGACGACAGGTACTTCATATTTGGCGGCTAATTCGCCCATTCGTTTATCACTTAATGCAGTTATATCATTTATCATTGAAGCTCCTGCATCGAGGGCGGCTTTCGCGACTTCGACATTGAAAGTATCAATACTGATGGGAATATCTATTTTTTCACAGAGAGCTTTTATTACTGGTGTCACTCGCTCGATTTGCTGTTTGGTGGAAATCGGCTCTGAGCCGGGTCTGGTCGATTCGCCTCCGATATCGATTATCGCCGCTCCCTGCGAAGCCATTTCTAAGCCGTGTGTGATTGCTTTTTCGGAGTCGAAGAACTGTCCGCCGTCACTGAAAGAATCCGGAGTGACATTTAAGATTCCCATGATAATACAGCCTTCGGAAAAATCCAGTTTTCCTTTGGGCCATTGCACGATATTTTTAGTGTTACTTTGCACTTTTTTCTACCTTGAATCCTATTCCTTCCAGCTTGTTCGCCAGAGCGCTTTTTACATTCTTAAGTATTACTTTGGTATTTTGAAATTCCCTTCGGACAGGGTAATTCTTTCTTAGGTTATCGAAATATTTTACAATGTTTTTCGCCGGTTCTTTAGAGATTAGTCTCAGGTTGGCGTCGTCCTGACTGACGTTGTAAATTTTCCTGACGGTATCCGATATGATTTCCTGCTCTTTTTTTATTTTGCCGGAAAGCTCGATAGTTTTCACCTGCGGCTCAGGAAGAAAGTCACTGATTTCATGTTCAGGCTTTATTCCAAAATATTCACATACGGATTTATAAATCATAATCAGCCCGGCGATTTTGCCATCGTAGGAATAACCAGCTATATGCGGCGTGCCTATATTGACCATTTCGAGAAGTTTCGTATCGATATTCGGCTCATTCTCCCAGACATCGAGCGCAACTGCTTTCAGACGTTTTGTTTTTATCGATGCTTCGAGCGAGATGCTGTCAACTACTCCGCCGCGTGAGGCATTGATAAAGATACAATCTTGTTTGAGTGATTTAAAGAAATTTTCATCTGCAAGGTGAAATGTTTTATCGATTCCCTCAAAAGTTAGAGGCGTGTGGAAAGTGATGAAGTCGCAGTTGAAAAGTTCCTGCAGCGGAAGATATTTCGGGTCGTCCGTCTGCCTGTATAAAGGCGGGTCATTAAGTAAAACTTCCATGTCGAGAGCCCTGCATTTTTTACAAACTCTGCTTCCGACATTGCCAACGCCTATGATTCCAATGGATTTGCCTTCGAGCGTGACATTATGTTTTTGAGCGATTTCAAGAATAGCCGCTACGACATACTCAGCGGCGGAGTTGGCATTGGAACCGGGCGCAGAAGCAAAACCTATTTCATTGTGTCTAAGGAAATCAACATCAACATGGTCGAATCCTATTGTCGCGGTGGCAACGAAGCGCACCTTGCTGCCTGTTAGTAAATCCGCGAATACGGGCGTAATGCTTCGCACCAGGAGAATATCGGCGTCGGCGACGACATCTTTTTTTATTTCACGTCCGCTAAGAACATGAACATCCCCGATTGAGGAAAAGCAATCGACTACATAAGGTATATTTGCATCTGCTAATATTTTCATAAAAAATACTCCAACTGCCGATAATAACCGGATTTCCTTTTATTTTACAGGTATATCTGTTTATTTCATACGATAGTTAAAAAGAAAAAAAGCAAAATATTTTTATTTTTTTCTTGTTTTATTATGAGCATATGCCCATAATTTACGTATATGGTAATAAATTGTTACCTGTTATATCAGGTTTAATCAGAGAACAAAATATAAAAAATATTTGGGTTATTATGAAAATATATATGGATTGCATGCCGTGTTTTATTCGCCAGGCTCTTGATTCTGCAAGGCTGATAACGGATGACGAAATAATTCAGGAGCAGGTTGTCAGGCATGTTCTTATGCTGGCGGCAAATCTTGATATGAGCAAAAGCCCTCCGGCGATTAGTCAGCAGATACACAGGCTGATTAGGCAATTAACGGGAACTGATGACCCATATCGCGTCTTGAAGCATAAATTCAATCAGCTTGCTTTAAGAATGCTCTCTGAATTAGAAGATAATATTCGCACATCAGAAGAGCCGTTTGAAACGGCAATTCGCCTGGCTATCGCAGGTAATATTATCGATTTGGGTGTGAAGACTTCTTTGGCTGAAACAGATGTTGAAAAAGTAGTAAAAAATTGTCTTACGGCTGATTTCGATAAATCTCAGATTGAAGATTTCAGAACTGCGATAAGCAGCGCTGAAAGAATTTTATACCTGACTGATAACGCAGGAGAGATAGTTTTCGACAGGCTGTTAATTGAACAGCTTCCTTTGGAAAAAGTTACAGTCGCAGTTCGAGGCAAGCCTATAATAAATGATGCTACGAAAGAAGATGCAGAGTTTGCCGGCTTAACAGATTTGGTGGAAGTAATCGATAACGGCTCAGATGCGCCGGGTACGATTCTCGAATCCTGCTCCGAGGAATTTAAGCAGCGTTTCAATGAGGCTGATTTAATTATCGCAAAAGGGCAGGGCAATTACGAAACTCTCAGCGAAACGGACAAGAATATATTCTTCATTCTCAAAGCCAAGTGTCCCGTGATTGCACAAGAGCTTGGCTGTGAAATAGGCAGAATGATTTTAAGAAAGAGCACAGCGTTTAATAATATTTTAGTTAAGGAGTCTGAATAAATGCCTCGTTTTGATGGTACAGGGCCGCAAGGCAAAGGTCCTATGACGGGAAGAGGAATGGGATTTTGTATATTGAAGAAACCCAAAGATAAACCTGGTGAGGTAAACGGTTTCGTTGGCATACAAGGTACGTCGGCTAACCAATATGGCTATGGACAGTTTTATACTGCTGCCAGACCTATGTACGACAGAGGCTTTGGACGAGGTTTCAGAGGCGGTAGAAACAGATTTGGTTTGTAAGTTAAAACTTAATTGCAGAAAGGATGGATATTATGCCAAGAGGTGACGGGACAGGCCCAAATGGTAAAGGGCCAAGGAAAGGTAAGGGCAAAGGCTTAGGCCGTGGTCAGGGTAGAGGCAAGAAGGTCAAGCGGAAATTGTCTAAGCCCAAACTGTGTCGCAACAGTTCCTAATGTTGCCGGACAGTCTTGCAATCAAAGAAGCTGTCCTAAATGTGATACGAAAATGACAAGAAGTTAACATTTTTTTGAAAGGAGATTTACTATGCCAAGAGGTGACGGTACAGGGCCAACTGGTCAAGGACCAGGTACAGGTCGGGGCAAAGGTTTGGGTCGTGGTCAGGGTAGAGGTAGAATGGGCGGGCCGTTTGGGGCAGGGCCGGATGGAAGTTGCGTATGCCCTAACTGCGGTACAACAGTCCCGCATAATGTCGGACAGCCTTGCAATCAACTAAGCTGTCCAAAATGTGGTGCGAAAATGACTCGGGCTATTTAGCGAGTTTTTCGCAGGGTAATATTAGAAATTAAACTTTTTTTGAAAGGAAAATATTATGCCAAGAGGCGATGGAACAGGTCCTGCGGGTATGGGACCAATGACAGGCAGAGCGGCTGGTTTTTGTGCCGGTTTCGGTGTACCGGGTTGTGCCAATTCTGGTGGCGGACGTGGATTTTGGGGTAGAGGCAGAGGAATGGGACGCGGTCGCGGTTTCGGCTGGGCAAGAGCAGGATATGGCTGGCCGGCCTGGAGCAGCGATGTGAATCCTTATGCTTATGGAAGTGCACCAATCGCTCCAAAATTAGCAGTTCAACAGGAACTTGACGGTTTGAAGGGGCAGGCAGAGTATCTTGAAGACGCTCTGGACGGAATCAAGAAACGCATAGAAGAGCTTGAAAGTCAAAAAAACAGCAAAGACTAAGAAGCATAAGATAAACTTGTGAAGAAATTCTTGTTGTAGCAAGTTGGGCAGAAGCAGGTTTGCTTACTTCTAAGATTATGGTATGCAAATTCCTTTAAAAATAAATTCTATGGAGGTAATATTATGCCGGAATTTGGAAATCCATTCAGCGGCGTTGCGAAAGACCGTAAGCTCACAGATGCCGAATTAATCAGAGCGATTCGCTTTATGATTTCGGCTGAATACGAAGCAATCCAGCTATATATGCAATTGGCTGAATCCACAGACAATAAGTTAGCCAAAGATGTGCTTATAGACATAGCTGACGAGGAACGTGTACATGCAGGTGAATTTTTACAGTTACTGCACGAACTGGCTCCGGACGAGAAGAAGCTGTATGACGAAGGTGCCGAAGAAGTGCAGGAGATGATAGAAAAATTAAAGAAGAATAAATAGTGCTTTTAGGAAATCCTAAAGGGGTAAAACGATGCCGATATTTGAGTATAAATGTAAAAAGTGCGGGCATAAAACAGAATTTCTGGAAAAAGCTGGAAACTCCGAGAAACATAGTTGCGAAAAATGCGGCAGTAATGATTTACAGAAATTATTTTCAACATTTTCTGCAACAGGCGGTTCGAAATCTTCCGGCAGTAATAGTTGTCCAACAGGAACTTGCCCATTTAATTAGTTAGAAAGGTATGAATATGAAAATTGCAATAACGTCAACGGGTCAGACTCTGGATTCGCAGGTTGATCAGCGTTTCGGAAGAGCTGAATATTTTATTATTGTTGAAACTGATAATATGGAATTTGAAGTTCTCAGTAATGAAAACATTGCAGCTTCCGGCGGAGCTGGTATAAGCACAGCTAAATTATTAGTTGATGCAGGTGTGAAGGCTGTTCTGACCGGCAACTGCGGACCGAATGCTCAAAAAACATTAACTGCCGCAGGTATAAAATTATATACCGGCGTATCCGGAACTGTTTCTGATGCTGTTGAGTTATTCAAAGCAGGCAAACTCAGCGAAGCTGCTCAATCAAATGTCAGCGCTCATTTCGGTATGGGAAAAGCGAATGGCTGAAAGTTTTGCTATAGCTATCGCGAGCGGCAAAGGCGGCACAGGCAAAACGACAATCGCGACGAATCTTGCCTGCACAATTGCTCAAATGGGCGAAAAGGTGCAGTACCTCGATTGCGATGTCGAAGAGCCGAACGGTCATATATTTCTCAAACCTGACATTGAAAAAACAGACAGCGTAACTATTGGTGTTCCGGATGTAGATTTTGAATTATGCAATGGATGCGGCAAATGCGGCGCGCTTTGTCAATACAGCGCTATAGTATGCCTTCAGGATAAGCCGCTTGTGTTTGACCAGTTATGTCACTCATGCGGCGGATGTATGCTGATCTGTCCTACCGGAGCGATTAAAGAAAAAGCCAGAGAAATTGGCTTTGTAGATATCGGGTCCGCTAATGGTGTGAAGTTCGGCCAGGGACGTTTGAAAATTGGCGATATACATACGCCGTCGCTGATAAAGCAAGTTAAGAGCAATTCGATTGAAGATGGAGTTATTATAATTGATGCGCCTCCGGGGACATCATGTCCGGTTATTCAGGCAGTAAAAGGAAGCGATTTCGTTTTACTGGTAACTGAGCCTACGCCTTTTGGATTGAACGATTTGAAATTGGCGGTTGGAATGGTAAAGGAACTGCAGATTCCTTTTGCAGTTGTGATAAATCGCAGTGACCCGAACCAGAAAATGATAAACGAATATTGCCGTGAAGAGAATATTCAGATTATTTTCGAGCTGCCTGATGACCGGCGGATTGCGGAAGCTTATTCAGTCGGTAAAATGATTATAGATGCTTTGCCGGATCATAAGAAAGAATTTACAGGTTTATATGAGAAAATTTCCAGGAAATTCACAGGCTGACAAATGAAAAGTAATGACAATGAATTTATGCAAAGAATAAGCCGTGATTTGGAAGCTCGGCGTATTGCCTGTAAAATGCTCGGTGTCGATGAGATGGCAGACAAGGCAGAGCTAAAAAAAGCATACAGGAAAACGGCAATGGAATTTCATCCTGATAAACATTCCGATGATCCTGACGCAAATAAGAAATTTGCACTTGTTAAATGCGCATACGAATTATTAGCGGATGACAAGCCATGTCCTGCGATTTTGGAAGAAATAAACCGCTGGCCCGGTGTGCCTTCCGAAGATGATAAATATAAGCTTGACAATCCATGGGGACATTTCCTGTGGTGGCGTGAAAGGTTTTTCGAGTAAAAATCAAAGTAGCCGGTATGGAAAAGTATTTAAAGTCATGTCAAACCGAGTTTTGGCAAG
>JAFGEF010000052.1 GCA_016931715.1 Sedimentisphaerales bacterium | reverse complement strand
TCTTTAGAGCCGTGTCATCTTCCACGTGATAACCAGGTTCAGTATGTTCGACTATACCGAATTTGATACCTCTGCTTTTTGACAAATCAGCCGCCTTTTGCGGTTCATGATATAAATGAACATGATAATCAACTACAGGGAAATCAAACTCAGGTTGATTTTGTTCGCTATTTGAGTTAGCAAGTATATATTCAGGTGCAGTCCCAAAGATAGTCGTTCCTATAGCCGCCTTTTTCAATAAATCGCGTCTCGAAATTGAATTTGCAAAACTAATTCGATATTGAGATCTTTTAAACATAGTTTCTCCCTTTCTATTAATTCTAAAATTACTTTATTCAACTTTTACTATTAAGATACGGATTATTATAAAATATGAATACAAATAATAAAAGGTAATTATTATTTTGGGATCCCAAAGCGCATAAAAAAAGCCGGACTTGAAAATCCGGCCTTGTTAAATGATTTAAAGAATAAATAAATTACTTTGGTAAGGCTGCTTCAAGTTCAGTTAGTTTTTCCTTAGTAACTGTTTCAGCTTGCAAATCACCATAAATAATTCGATATTGATCATCCTCCAGCTTCCATCTTAACAACACTTTGCTTGAATCATCAGGCTTAACAGTCTCACCATAGTAAACTGGTTCTTTGTTTTCTTTAACTAACATTTTATAGAAATCTGTAGGCATCTGGCTTGTTAATAATTCGTTTATTTTCCCGGTTTTTTCTTCTTCTGACATCTTATTAACCTGTTCCATCACCGATGAATTTGGGTCCAAACCTGAATTTATCCCGTAATCCACACCTGATCGCTGAATATCAATTGGATATTTATCAAAGGAATCAGTAAATAGTTTAAAGCCCTTAATTGCATTTTCTTCATTAGTATCCAGAATAATGATGTCTCCCCCCAATGTGGTGTTGTAGTCCTCAGGTATATTGGGCTCAAAATCACCCGGATTAATAATTACGTTCCATCGGAAATCATAGATGAAATTTTGTATACGTATATCTTCTATTTCTCCACTTGTTATAATATCTTCTTCAAATTTTACAGGAAGGAATGTATTAACATCCACCCATAACTTTACATCAACCTTTTTCTTTGGTAAGGTCTCTCCGTGCCCGAAGAAGCCTCCCTGGTAAGCTTTATCTGTAGTCTGAAATCCCTCGACCGTAATTCCATCAATAACAGATTGCCCCAGGCTTTTGTGTTCACAATTCAGGATCTGCTTGATTATTTCACGTGGTTCATTGTATTGTTTCTTATACAAATGATGTTTCGGATTTTCAATGAAGGCCCTGGAATATTCTTTTTTCTCGTGAAATATAAAAACAATTGAATTTGATGTAGGTAATAAATACCATTCCTCGTCAACTGTAGAATTTTGCCAATCAGGTGGTTTCTGGAAATTATTCGAATCAACCTGTGTTACCGTCATTTTGAGATCACCTTCCTTTGAAACTAATACAGTTGCAGTACTTGTTTCAGTTCCTCGCTGTTCCGGGTCTGTAACTATTGTTTTCATTTGATACGTATAGCCTGAGACCTGTTCAATTCTTGTAAGCACATCACCCAGAGCAATTCCTGAACCTGTACTTTTCCAGAAAATTATACCCGTAGAACAAGCGATAATTATCATTGCAGCAGCAGCGAGTTTCATTATATTACTTTTCATGATTATTCTCCATAGAACCGTTTTTTGTTCTGAAATTAAATGTTTATCGAGCAGTTGCTCGAACATCGCTCGTTCGGAATCCGAGATGTTTGCAGGATCTATGCCATCATTTTTCAATAGTTCTTCTGATAGTTTTTTGTAATTATCCATGGTTTCTCTCCATTTCTTTGCGAAGAGATTGTTTTGCGTAAAATATTCGTGACCTGACTGTGCCTATGTTGCACCCGATGACTTCGGCGATTTGCTCATAAGTCATCTGCTCGATAAAAGAGAGCGTCAGGACTTCTCTGTGATACGGCTGGATTTTGTTCAGGGCGTTATGTAATTTTTGCGCATCTTCGGCGGAAAATTCATAATTATCTTCTTTGCATTCGGGGTGTTCTGTTTCTTCGGGTAATTCAACAAACTTTTCATTTTGTCTGAATCTTAGAAAAACTTCGTTTCTTGCTATTCTATACAACCAGATTGGGAAAGAACTATTTTCTTTAAGCTTGCGAATCTTGCGAAAAACTTTTATCCATATATCCTGCAGGATATCATCTGTTTCGCTGTTTGAGTTCAATCGCCTGACATAGTATTTCAGCCGCGGCTGATACAGCTCAAATAGCTGTTCAAAAGCTTCTCTTTGGCCGCTCTTACAGCGAATAACGATATTTTCCAGTTGCTTCTGCGATTCCATAAATACCCGAAACAAATCCCGAACACATAAGTATAGATGCAAAAAAATCAAAGAAGTTCAAACAAATTCCGGTTTTTCTAAGATTTTATTATTTTTTGTCCCCAAAGCGCATAAAAAAGCCGGACTCGTCTATCCTGAGTAATGTCAAAGGAAAAAGCCCGGTTTTTAATAAGTCATAGAACAAAAATAATTATTTGCCCTTTATTAATTCTCAATAATCTGAGCATCATTGGGTACACCTATATCATATATATCTCTTGGCCCGCTTTCCGGGAATTCAAAATGGATTTGAGTATTTACAAGATTATTTTTATATATATTATTAAATTCAGCATACATAGGCAAACGGCTCACCGAATTAACATAAAGTTTGCCACTACCATCTTCTGATTGGTATTCATAAATCTCTGCTTTTTCTCCCTCTAATTCTCCTAAATAATGATTTATTTCATCTCCTTCATTGGATTGACTAAATTGCATAATCCATGAATCAAATCCTTTTTGTAGATTGATTAAACTATTTGAATAATCAGACTGGTCAATAGAAGAAACTGTGATTGAATTTGTATCAAGATCGTAATCATATTTTTTCTCATTTTGATAGTAAGAATATTTACTTTTATAGGAATCTTTCATTCCTATTACCTGTTCGTTGTTTGAATACCATAGATCCACTACTGCGGTTCGTTTCTCATCATCAGTTTGGGATTCTGCAATAATTCTAATATACACCCATGGCATTTCCTGCATGTTTTCGGTTATCTCGGCATAAACATTGCTTGTAATATCGACCGAGCTATTATTTAAGGTGAGCAATATTGCAACAATTATCACCACAGCAGCGGCAAATCTTATTATGTTACTTTTCATGATTATTCTCCAAACAGAAAGCTCAGATATATTATTTTCAGCTTTGCTTTCCCGTAAATATATTTCTTTCATTTTTTCCAGAACAGCCTTGTCTTTTTCGGTTATTGTGTCGAGTTTGGCCTGTTCGTACATTCTTTTTATATTTTCTGCCCGGTTCATTTTGTCACCTCGTTTCTGAGAAGGTGCTGGAGTTTCTCGATTCCATATCTGAATCGACCCTGAACGGTACTTGTGGATGCTTCCTGAATTTGAGCTATCTGCTTAAAAGTCAGACAGCCGTCCATGTACAGTGAAACGACTTCTCTTTGCTCGATAGGTAATTCGCCCATCGCTTTACTTAACAATTGCAACTGCTCGCTGAAAATAGCCCACTGTTCGGGACTTTTATTGTTCGATGGGATTTCATCAGCACAATCGAGAGTTTCGTTTGAGCTTTTTTTGTTATCTCTGTAGTAATTTCTGGCCTTGTTCAGCACGGCTGTAATAAGATACCCCTTGATATTAGAGAGGTTCTCTTTTGCTCCAGCCGCTCGTGCAAAGCCCAAAAAGACGTCCTGAACAATATCCTCTGCGTTTTCAACGTTGTCGACCAGAACATAAGCAAATTTCAGAAGTGAGTTTTTCTGATTCAAATAAGCATCTTCAACGTCTTTGATGCTCAATTTCCCAGGCTTTATTCTAAAAGTTTTCACTACCAAACAATTCTCCAGCGATTATTAAAAGGCCTTTCTAATAATATAAACACGCAACCTGCCGAATTAATATAAAAATATTAAAAAATGCGTATAAAAAAGCCGGACTTGAAAAAGACCGGCTGTAAATGTTTATACATTAACATTCTTATTGATTTTCACTTTGAGTTTTATCAATGACTTTTGCATCTTGCGGCACACCTAAATCATAAATACTGGATGGCCCCTTATCGGGATAGTCAAAATATCCATTTATCTCTGTAAGAACCTGACCATCGGTATCTAATACTTTTTGATTGAGAAAAACGGGCAGTTCTTTTTCTGTATCAATTATCATGCTTATTTCTAAAGGTTGTCCACCAAGCGAAACATTAACATTGTAACTTATTGCTTTTCTACCATGGTATTGTACCTTTTCTTTTATAATTTGCGCTTCAGCGTCGCTGAACATTTTCATCATACGTTCCCAGTACGCAACTATGGAACCCATTTTCTGCAGTGTATCATTCGAGTAGTAAGAAATGGTGATTGTCTGCGAAGCAGGATTGTATTCCTGCTTCATGTTTCCCTGCAGAAAACCTATTACACTGGGTGACGTACTGGCGTAGATTCCGGATTCAAAGGCGACCCAGGCCTCGAGCCTCTCTGATGATTGTCCGGGCGATGCCGTTCCTTCAAGAACTGCGTGCATCCAGGGCATTTTCCTTGTGTTATCAATAATCTGAGCTATTGCCGGACTGGTCATCTGCACTTTAAAACCAAATCTACTTATACCTGCCGCTATCGCAATAATTATCACTGCCGCAGTCGTGAGTTTTGTTAATTTACTTTTCATAATTATGCTCCATATATTATACCCTGATTGTTGTGATTCGCTTGTTAGTTTGGTAAGGCTCTGTTTAGTCTTTTCCAGATCGCGAGCGGTCACTTCAGGATTTATTTTAAATTCTGATATTTGTTCGAAACGTTTTTTTATTTCATTTTCATTTATTTGTGACATGATATTACCTCTTTGTCACGCTGTTTGTATTAACTTCTGATTTTTCATTACTTACAAGTAATTCCCTGAGTTTAGCTATAGCTTTGGCATTCAATGCTCTTAAATATTGAGGTTTTTTACCCAGCCGCTTTGCGATTTCTTCGTAAGACTCCTGTTCGATGTAGTGCATTACAACTACATCACGTGACAGGTCGCTTAGTTGCATCGTTGCGTCGAGAACCTGCTGCAATTCTTCGGTTGCAATCAAATTTCTTAATGCTGATGAAGTAATTTGAGCATGACAATCATTTTCGATAGGCTGGAACGATTTTTTCCTGTCCCTTCGCCACTCGAAAGCGAGATTAATCGCGGCTCGATAAGCATACGCAAACGGATCTTTTGCACTATCAAATGATTTGGAATTCCATAATCTCAGGAAAAGCTCCTGCAGCAGATCGCCTACTTCATCTTCATTAAGCATTAATTTTCCGAGGAGCCTATGCAATCTCGGCCCCGATGTTTCAAATAGCTCCAAAATCTTTTGCTTCTTATTTATCAAAATATCCTCAATATTCTTTTAAGCAGCTACTTAAGCCATGGCTTTTATAATTATAGATGAAAAAAATGTTTCCTGCGCACCATTTTTTTTAAGAGATTTGTCAAATTTACTATATTTCGGAACAAATCATAGAGCGAAATTGATTTAAGCTGTGAGTGAAAAAATGCGGATGAAAGGAGTCGAACCTTCACGAGCGTAAGCCCACAGGCACCTGAAGCCTGCGCGTCTGCCAGTTCCGCCACATCCGCGGCTGTCTTAATTCAGGAAAAAAGGATAAATTTTCATTCATTTCCTGAATCGCAGGTAAATAATACCAGTCTCCTGCGATTAGTCAAGAAATATTATGAACCATTAGTCATCAAATTTCGAATAATACCGCGTGAATAATAGCTTGCTATATGGGTAATAAATGCCTCGAAATCAATTTTTGCAGAATGCTCTGCCTTGTCTGATATGATGCGAATACAGGCAAACGGCAAAGAATGATACATGCAAACCTGCGCAACAGCAGCTCCTTCCATCTCTACGCATTTCAAATCCGGAAGCTCGCGGCGCAATTCGTCTATTTTTTCTGCGTTTCTGATAAACTGGTCGCCGGTAGCAATAAGACCCTGAAGAATCATCGGTTTTTTGATGTTAAATTGTTTGAGCAGTTCTGTTGGTATATCATCATGGAGATTCTTTGAGACAAAGTTTTTGGCAGCTTTAAAAGCTGCTTTCTGCAAATCCGGGTCAGCCGCAAAAAATGTCGGCTCTTTTTTGAACTCCGGGCCCATCTTGAAACACGAAATTCCCAAAGGCGAAACCTGGTACTTTGCAAATATGGGCTGTGCGTCGATATCATGCTGCACGAAATTTTTGCCTATAATAATATCACCGATGTTTAGCGATGGATCAGCCGCACCTCCTGCGCCGCAAAAAATTACAGAATCCACGCCGAAACGCATAATCATAGCCGTTGCGGCGGAAGCTGATGCGACCTTGCCCCAGCCGGAGACATTCAGAACTACTTCTTTATCATATAAAGAGCCTGCGAAATAATCTCTGCTGCCTATTGTTTCGCGTGAACTTTCCTTCAAATCTTCTAATACATGCTCGATTTCTTCTTTGATTGCGCTTATGATTCCTATACTCATTTGTTTTATTTTTCCTTGCATTTAATTTCAGGTGGAACCTTCGGGGTATTCAGGCTTATTTGTTTCATACGACATAATAATTTTACCAAAATTGTCTTAAACCGCCAGAGATTTCCTTTTTTGAAAAGATGATTTAGGAAATCCGCAAAAAAATGAATGTTATCTGCTAATTTTATAATAGCGCTCATTTTTTTGTTTATTTATATTGGCTAAATACACGCTCTCTGTCATGTTGAGTTATTTCAGAGAATCTTTTAACGAATCCAGAGATGGGTAATAATAAATTGGCTGATGAGGTTTTTCACTGACAGTGAAAAAACCAAGGTTATTCGTATCGAAACATATCGCTTCACCCTGAGGTTCAGGCATCAGCTCGATAGTCGAATATTCCTGAATGAACGCCCTCCATAAAGGCTCACCTTCAGGTCTTCTCCAAATCGAAGCGCTGGTCAGGCCTCTTACGATTACCAGCCTGCCATCAGGTGAAACATCGCCTCCTACTGCCAAACCCCATGGAAGCATTGCCATTAAAACCATTTTAGCCGGTTTGTCTGTTGATTGAGGATATGGTGCACAATAGACTCTGCTGAATAAGTCTCGTTTGCTAATTATATAAATGTCCCTGTTTAACGGATCTACAAGAAGAGTCTCAGCATCTTGCGGTTTGTCGGGATAGACAAGCTCAATCGCTGCGGCTGGTTCCGTCTCGATTTCTATGTCATAGCTGTTCGAATCTATAATCGGCTCAGGGATACAATAGACAGTTATCGAAGGATATTCGCCTGCGTTGTCCCCGATATCGCCGATATATAGATAATCAGAATTTTTGTCCGGCCCGGGACCGATGGCAATATCTTCCCAATCCCGGCAGCGAGCGTCCTTTATGATAAAGACTCCGAGAAGTTCACCTGCCGGATTTATGGCATAAAGTTTCGCGGAGTTCCCTGAATCGTTATGCACCCAGAGAACCGACTCGTTTTTGCGGCTGGCGATAATTCCTGATGCTTCCTGTATTAGGTCTGTTTGGATAGTTCCGACATTTATGCCGGAATTGAATTTTATATCTTGTGCCCCGGCAGCAGCAGAAAAAGGTAAAATCTCAAAAAAGGCTATTGTAAAACAGAAAAGTATTTTCAAATTCTTCAAGCTCATTTCCCATGTCTTTCAGATATTATCTGAGTTAGTTACTGCTCTTTTTTAATTTCGACTTTGAAAAAGCACTTTTTAACAAGCAAATAATAACATTTTCTTACTTCTTTTGCAAACTTTCCGGAAAAAGACATGAGTTTGAGCATAAGGAACTTTGACTTTTTAAGACAGATTCGATATTCTATAAAACAGGCTCAGAGGTTTTGAGCCAGGATATACAATGTTATTTGGAAAACCAGATTATAATCAATGATATATGTCTTGTATGAGCCTGGTCAGAAAAGCTTTTGTCATTTCGAATGCGATATATTCAGGAAAACAAAAATATGTATAAAGAGTATAAACCAATAAAATTTCCAAAGGATGAATTAACACATAATTCTATAGTTGAGTGGTGGTATTTTAATGGTAACCTGGAAGATGAAAAGGGAAACAGATATTCTTTTATGAATTGTTTGTTTAAAACGAATCCACGGGAAATAAATCTTCCTTTTGCAAAAAAGATTCCATTGAAGGATTATTATTTTTCGCATCATCTTATATCAGATGTTAAAAACAGGAATTTCGAATCGTATATTCACCCGGTGATACTTATTTCAAAAGACAGCTTCACGAGAGAAAATTTGTTTGTGAATTATATGTCTTTTCCTGTAACAAAGTATATTAATTTCTGTATCGAGGCGATAGATAAATTTAAGTACAGAGTTAAAACAAATTCTTTTGACTTAATCCTGACCTCGGTGAAAAAGCCGCTCCTGGCAAACAAAACCGGATTTTTAAATTCCGGTACCGGTTATGAAAATTATTATTATTCCTTAACTGATTTGAGAACTGAAGGATTAATCAATCTCAATGGAAAACAGATAAAGGTTAAGGGAAAATCATGGATGGATCATCAATGGGCTGATATTCCTTATGAAAAGAAAATAAAATGGAACTGGTTTTCACTTCAGTTGGATAACAGCACGCAAATAATGTGCTACGAACTGGTTATTAAAGACAAAAAAATTTATCTGGCAAATTTGATTGATAAAAAAGGCATATGTAAATATACAGAAGAAATTGCAATAAATCCTCTTGGAAAAGTATGGACCAGCGAAAAAACAGGCGCTGAATATCCCCTTTTATGGAATATCCGGATACCTTCATGGGGCATCGATTTAGAAATAAAACCTTTGATTGAGAATCAGGAAATGATTTTCAGTATTATTAATTATTGGGAAGGGCCTATTGATGTTGCCGGGAAGATAAATAAAAGGGAAATTACGGGAAAAGGCTTTATGGAACTTGTTGGTTATCCTATAAAAAAAACATGGATTAAACAATATGAGGAAAATTTTAAGAATATGTTTTTGGAAAAGATAAAGAGCATGTTAGGCAAGATATAGACGTTTTATTACAGTTTTGAAAACGGGTATGAGTATAGTTATATCAGGAATATGAGTTTTGCAAAATGAGAAAAGGCATATATTATTTAAGAAAAACGGCACTAATGTTTGCTGTTTACGGCTGCTTCACGGCGGGGAAAAGCGGTCGAACAACTAATATCTTTAAATTGAAAGGGAACGAACATGCGCTGTAAGATTTTGAAATGCTGGCTGCTGATAAGCGTGATCGGAATAATCTCAGGTTGCGCAGAGACGTTTATTAATCAGGCTATTCCCCACATGGAGAAACGCGATGGGATGACCAAACTGATTGTAGATGGCAGACCCTTCATCTGTGTCGCCGGTGAAGTTGCCAATACAAGTTCCACGGACGTAAAGTCCATGCAGTTGACAATCCCGCGACTTGCGAAAGCTAATCTTAATACAATCCTGACCGTTATATCATGGGACTTAATTGAGCCGGAAGAAGGCAAGTATGATTTTTCAATGATAGACTATCAGATCGAAGCGGCTCGTGCCAGCAATGTCAGGCTGATATTTCTCTGGATGGCAAGCTGGAAGAACGGCCTGTCACATTTTCCGCCGGAGTGGGTTAAAGCCAATCAGGAACGTTTTCCGCGGGTTGTCAATGCTGAAGGCAACACGCTGGAGATTCTCTCGACCCTCAGCAAAAACAATCGTGATGCCGATGCAAAAGCATTCGCAGCCGTTATGAAGCACATTCGCCAGGTTGATTCGAGATATCACACTGTTATTGCGATACAGGTGGAAAATGAAGTAGGTATCCTTGGCAGTACGCGGGACTATTGCGCTGCAGCCAATGAAGCGTTTGCAAAATCCGTACCCCGTGAGTTAATGGATTATCTCCAGCGCAGCAAAGACAACCTGCTGCCGGAATTGAAGGCGATTTGGAATGCAGCCGGAAATAAAACAAGCGGAACATGGGAGGAAGTATTTGGAAAAAATGTCCAGCGTCCCGACAGACCTGTGCCCAACAGCAGAACACGTTCAGCCAGACCGGCTGATGCCGAACTGTTCAATCACACCGATGAGATATTCATGGCATGGAATTATGCTCGTTATATCGGATACATTGCCGCGCAGGGCAAGAAGGAATATCCTCTCCCGATGTATGTCAACGCATGGATTGTGCAGCCGAACGACCTGGGTCCGGGTGATTATCCCAGCGGCGGTCCCGAGCCTCTTGTTCATGATATCTGGCGAGCCGGTGCGCCGGCGATCGATATTCTGGCGCCGGATATCTATCTGCCGCAGTATGCACAGATTATTCAAACCTTTGCCCGCAGCGGCAATCCGGCTTTCAACCCTGAAACAATGCAGAATTCAGCTAATTGCTGGGCTGCTTTTACAGAGCTTAATGTCTTGTGTTACTCGCCTTTCGGGATTGATAATTTGAGTCCTGACAGTGCATTTGCCAGAACTTACGGATTCATCAGTTCGATTTCAGGGGCAATTGCAGAAGCGCAGGGTAAACAAGACGCAATCAGGCTTATTACATTGGCGCAGGATCAGGCTCCTGGTAAAGTCGAGATGGGTGATTATGTATTTGATTTTGCACCAGCTATGGGCAGGCGCGGCGGAATGGAAGCGCCAGCGAATCCAGCCGAAGCAGCCAATACGCCGTCACGTCCCGGCGGTTTTGGTTCCCTTGCTTTTCTGGATGCCCCGTTTCTGCTGATTATCAACACTGCTCCGAATGAATATTATTTTGCAGCCAATGGCAATTATACCTGCCGGGTTTCATCGAAAATTCCCGGGAGCACAGCCACAGCCGCCAGCATTGATAGCGGCGCTTTCGTCAATGGAAAATGGGTCAGATCGCGCCGATACAACGGTGATGACATCATGGGTGGCGGTTATGATGTATCCGGCGCTGCAGCCGAGAAACAGGCAGGCACACAGATTCCTCTTGGCATTCGTGGTCGAGGTGCAGCTCCGATTGAGCCCGGTGTTGCGCCTTCGCCAACTGTCATGCGCGTCAGGTTATATCGTTATTATTAATTTTACCCGGTTCAGCTCATTTAGTAACTTCGGTTAAATGCAGTTATGTCTGATGTTAAAATGCAGAAAGGCAAGGCCGGTCGATCTGAAAACTAAAAATCAGGAATTAACAATCTTAAAAAGTTGGTACAAGTCAGTAAAAGTATATTTAGCCAAATCGTGCATTAAACGCTCCTATCAGCGGTTTGTGCTTTGAAACAAATGAACAGATGGAGGTATTATGACTAAGTTAAAATCAGTAATCTATTATGTAACAATTGCGATTGTGTTTGTCCTCGTGACATCAGCCTCTGCGCAGCGTCAGATGGAAAAGCTTGGCCGAGGCCTCATCGCGGTCAATCAGGGTGAGGGCAGGGCTTTTATAAGCTGGCGGCTATTGGGAACTGAGCCGGATGGTATCGCATTTAACATCTACCGCACTGCAGGGGATGGGCAGCCTGTCAGGCTGAATGACCAGCCGATGAATAAGGCAACCTGTTACCAGGACAGCGGTGTGGATTTCTCTCAGGCGGTTTCATATACGGTTAGAGCGGTTCTCAATGGACGGGAGCAGCCGGATGAGGGTTCTGTTTTCAAATTCCCCCCAAATGCCCCGGTCAGGCAATATCTTTCAATTCCGCTTAAAGAAGGCCTGGTGCCCAATGATGCCTCAGTCGGTGATCTTGATGGTGACGGCGAATACGAGATTGTTTTAAAACGAGAGGACCGCGGCCGTGATAATTCACAGGCTGGTGTCACCGGAGAAACTCACCTTGAGGCTTACAAACTTGACGGCACATTCATGTGGCGAATCAATCTCGGCAGGAACATTCGCTCGGGAGCCCACTACACTCAGTTCATGGTTTTTGACCTTGACAGCGACGGCAAAGCAGAGATCGTTTGTAAAACTGCAGACGGCACTGTGGACGGCAGAGGCAAAGTCATCGGTGACCCAAATGCGAACTACGTCAACAACAGCGGCATGATCCTTGATGGTCCGGAATTTCTGACGGTTTTTGAAGGGCCGACCGGCGCAGCATTAGCCACGGCCGATTATAATCCGCCTCGCGGCGGAAATGGTTCCGGCTGGGGTGACTCTAATGGTAATCGAGTTGATCGCTTTCTGGCTTGTGCAGCATATCTCGATGGTGTGCGCCCCAGCGTTGTAATGTGCCGGGGATACTATACCCGCGCGACGCTCGCAGCATGGGACTGGCGTGACGGTAAATTGACGCAGCGATGGTTCTTCGACAGCGCTGATGGCGGTATCGCCAAAGACGGCAAGCCCAACAAAGCCTTTGAAGGTCAGGGCAACCATAACCTGAGTGTCGCCGACGTCGATGGCGATGGCAGGGACGAAATCGTGTACGGTTCCTGCTGCATTGATGATGATGGAAAGGGACTCTACTCGACAGGATTGGGACATGGTGATGCGCTGCATGTCAGCGACCTGGATCCGAACCGCCCCGGATTGGAAGTTTTCGCTATCCATGAGCGACCGCGGCATCCCTATGGCGCTGATCTCCGTGATGCCGCCTCCGGCAGGATTATCTGGGGCAAGCCCGGAATAGAGGGACAAAATGGTCCCGACACCGGTCGCGGTCTTACTGCTGATGTTGATCCTCGTTACCCGGGTGCAGAGTTTTTCGCAGTGGGTTCACATAGCGCCCAAGGTGAAACCATCCAGGTTCGAGGAGGCAACAACTTCGCCATCTGGTGGGATGGTGACCTCGGGCGCGAGTTCCTGACCAGTAATCAAATTACCAAGTGGAATTGGGAAACAGGCCAGACAGAACGTATCTTCACCGCCGAAGGGTGTTCATCTAACAACGGCACCAAGTCAACTCCGGCGCTCAGCGCCGATATCTTCGGTGACTGGCGGGAAGAGCTGATAGAACGAACTGCCGACAACAGTGAATTGCGAATCTTTACGACAGTTATCCCGACAGAGCATCGCATCTTCACGCTTATGCATGATCCTCAGTATCGCCAGTCAATTGTATGGCAGAACGTGGCTTATAACCAGCCTCCGTGGACAAGTTTCTTCCTCGGCTTCGATATGAAAACGCCGCCGAAGCCGAACATTACAACGGGACCTTTTAAGTAGCATACATAAAACTATCATCTGGTGTAAAGGATTCTGATGATAATAAAGGAGTAAAGCTCATGAATAATAAAGCGTTCATAACAGAATTTATAATTGCAGTATTTATGTTATCATCTGCATTTGGACAGATGGGCCGGCGCTGGCCTTCAGAGAATAAGGTGATCGATGATCCGGTTACAGGAGTGCCGCTCACATTTCTGACCAGTACTGAAGGAGGCAATAGTCAATCCAAGATTTATCAAACACATCGGCAATGGACTTCGGATGGAAAGTGGCTGATCTTTCGAGGATCGCGAGGAACAGGCTCACAGGCATTTGCAGTGAATGAACAGACGGGGGATATCGTCCAGGTGACAGAAACAGGCTTTTCGGGAATGCTCTGTGCCGGTAATAAAACGATGATGCTGTATATCATGATGGGCGGTGGCGGCAGAGGCGGCTCAAAAGTACCGCAACAGATTCTCGAAATCGACCTTGCCAGACTCTTTGCCGATAGTGAAGCAGGGACTGTGAAATCCCCTGCTGACTATCAGCGTGTTTGCGGAACGATCCCATCCGGACTTCAGACTGATGGCAACATGGGTCTGGATGCCAATGACGATTTCATGTACTTCAGGGTTACTGGACCGGAGACTGCCGAATTATCCCCGGGGCAGAAACTCGAACCTGGATTCGGACCAAGGTTTCGGCAAAGCACCAGCGGTCTGCGAAGCATGAACCTTAAGACCGGAGAGGTTAAGTTCATATGCAATGTGGGTTTCGGGATTGGACACGTTCAGACAAATCCCTGGAATCCCGGAGAGATTGTTTTCTGCTGGGAAACCGGCGGCAAAGCGCCCCAGCGAACATGGACTGTCATGGCTGATGGATCAGGCTTGCGGCCTCTCTATCCGGAGGCGCCTTATGAATGGATTACCCACGAGGCTGTTATCGGCAGGGATGAAGCGGCAATTGCTATTCTCGGTCACCGTGATATTGCTGCTGCAACGCCTGATTCTGACTGGGGTATCGCAGGAACAACGGAACATCCAACCGGTGTGGGCATCGTGAATTTGCGGACACGTGAAATGAGACTTGTCGGGCAGGTTCCCGCATGGGCATCCGGACGTTCGGACTGGCACGTACATGGTTCTCCAGATGGTCGCTGGGCAGTCTTCGATGATTTCAACTATCAGGTCTGGCTTGTTGATCGTCACAATGGCGAGACAATCCTGCTGGCCGGTTCTCAGAAACGTGGTGCCGATCACATCCACCCAACATTCAATGCCGACAGCACCAGGATCGAGATTCAATCCGCTTTGATCTCACCGGACGGGCGGTCACTGAATATTTGTGTAATCCCAATACCGAAGAGCCTGCTTGACCGTAACTACAGTAACAGGTTGATGCCCTGATTGTACATTTGGAAATGTGAATTATGAAAAACGCTTATTGTTGTGCGGCGTCCTTAATCCGTATTACTTTCATATACTTTTGCAGAGTTCATTATAAACAAAAATCAGGAGAACAGTTATGAAAAAAGTGTTTGTTTCCGGATGTTATGATATTCTCCACGCCGGCCACATTCAGTTTTTCAATGAATGTAAAGCTCTTGGTGACCACCTGACTGTCTGCTTTGCTTCAGATGAAGTATTATGGTCACATAAAAAAAGACGCTCATCAATCCCTCAGGAGCACAAACGGGCAATCATTAAGTCACTGAAGATGGTCGATGATGTTGTCATGGGCGAGAATATGGAAATCGGTCTGGATTTTAAAGACCATTTCCTTCGAATCAAGCCTGATATTTTAGCCGTAACCGAAGATGACCAGTACGCTGATATGAAACTGTCACTTTGCAAACAGCACGGCGTGGAATATCGTGTCCTGCCTAAAACGCCGCCGGATTTTAAACCCATTTCAACAACCGGTATTGTTAAATGGATTCGTGCCCCGAAAGAAGCTCCTCTGCGGGTGGATTTCGCCGGAGGATGGCTTGATGTCCCTCGATTTGCCAGAGATGGGGGATTTATCGTCAATTGTGCAATTTCGCCATTGGTTTCAACTAATTCATGGTGTTACGAAAAGCGAGCCGGTCTGGGTGGAAGTGCGGCATGGGCTATTCTTAACGGCGAGGATGGTGTTTTGAGCGAGCTTAATTTTGGTGTGGGCTGGCAGGACCCGGCTATAATACAGGAAACCGGATTATGTGTCTGGAAAAGCGGCCGGCATCCTGTACTGCACATAAAACGCAATGGGAATATTCTCAGGGGTCTGATGGCGCTAAACTATACGCAGCATGAACATGATACGCCTGTTATTGCCGGGAATCATCGTGATTACGATTCAATCTTTAATGCGGGACAAATTGCCGCCCGTGCGGTTTTGTATGAAGATGTTAACAAATTAGCCCAGGCTGTTCGGATGAGTTATAAGATTCAGATTGATGAGGGAATGGAGCCTTTGACAGATACTGAAAAATGCCTTGCATGTAAATATTGCGGCGGCGGGTGGGGCGGATATGCGCTCTATTTATTCTCCTGTTCTGAAGAAAGAGACAAATTTGTAATCGGACACTCTTTCGCGAAGGCAATTGAACCGTATATTAAGCCCTTGTAAATCTCATAAATAATATTTGATTCAACTCCAAAAAAGTTGGTATATTTTAGTGCTTATATGAAATAAGTCTTTTGGATTTAACGCTTTACGCCACCGGCATAGATATTATATATTGTTATTATCGTCAGGAATAAATTGGCTGAAAAAAGATTTTGCAATCATTAAAAAGTGTGATATGGCCTTACTAACCGGAAAACTTCATGGTTCTCAGTTCATTAACATCCGAAGCAGATGCTCTGAAGTTTCAGCCGGATATCGAATAATAAAACCATTTTTATATTTGAGGTGAGTTATGCTTAAAAAATTAGCCCGTTCGATTGGATTTACCGCATTGTTGTTTACATCCTTGAGCGATTTTTCTGTCTTTGGTCAGACTGCGAAACCAGCGGCGGTTCAGAGATATGTTGATTTTAATGCCGATTGGCTTTTCGCAAAAGGTGATGCTGCCAGCGCGATGATGCCTGTTTTCGATGATGCATCCTGGCGGAAGCTGAACGTTCCGCATGACTGGAGCATTGAAGGTCCATTCGGACCCGAATATGCCAGCGGTAACGGCTATGCACCTGGCGGCATAGCATGGTACCGAAAGCATTTCACTATCGAAAAGGATCAGCAGGGCAGATGTATAGCTGTTGAATTTGACGGAGTATATGACCATTCGCAGGTTTATATAAATGGTTTCATTGTCGCAGGCCGGCCGTATGGCTATTCAAGTTTCCAGTGTGACCTGACACCGTACATCAATTTCGGTTCCGGCGGGAATGTTCTGGCAGTTCGTGTCGATCACTCAAGGTTTGCCGATTCTCGCTGGTACACAGGCTCCGGCATCTATCGCAATGTGCGTTTGAGAATCACCGATAAACTGCATGTTGCCTATGATGGTATTTATGTCACGACACCGGAAGTTAAAGAGACTTCCGCCGCCGTTCGTATAGAAACGGTTTTGGATAATGCCTCCGGTCAGAGCCGAACAGTTTCAGTTCAGTCGGAGATTCTCGATCCGAATGGCCGCAGCGCAGCCGTCCTGGCATCAGAAAAAAATGCCGAAAGCGGCATCAATCAGCCGATGATTCAGGAAATAAAACTCGAAAATCCGCAGCTCTGGTCAATCGAGTCACCATCTTTGTACACTCTCATAACACGGATTAGTTCCGGCGGAAGCGTTGTGGATGAGGTTTCGACCCGTTTTGGCATCCGTACAATTAATTTTGATGCAAACAAGGGTTTCTCGCTTAACGGCAAGTCTGTTAAGCTCAAAGGCGTGTGCATTCATCACGATGCCGGAGCTCTCGGTTCGGCTGTGCCTGAAAAAGTGCTTGAGCGGCGATTGCGTATTCTGCAGGAACTTGGCGTTAATGCGATCCGTACAAGTCACAATCCTCCTGCTCCTGAACTGCTGGACATATGCGACCGGATTGGACTGCTTGTCAAGGACGAAGCGTTCGATGAGTTTACTCCCGCCAAGAACAAGTGGGTGGCCGGCTGGAACGCGGGCGTGCCCTCTCGCTGGGGATATGCGGAATCTTTCGAGCAATGGGCGATAACCGACATACAGGACATGGTCCGTCGAGACCGCAACCATCCATGTATTATAATGTGGAGTATCGGCAATGAGATTGATTATGCCAATGATCCTTTCAGCCATCCTGTGCTTGGCAGCGACTATCGTCCGCAGAATCCGCCCGCATCGGAACTGGTGCGTCTTGGCAAGCCGTTAATCGAAGCTGTCAGGAAGCTGGATTCTACGCGCCCGGTTTCTGCTGGACTGGCGAATATGCCGATGTCCGACGCGGTTGGATTGCCGGATCTTCTTGATGCTGTCGGTTACAACTACCAGGAATCGCTGTATGCGTCCGATCACCAGAAAAAGCCCGAAAGAGTCATCTTTGGAAGCGAGAACAATCATCAGTATAATAATTGGGTAATTGTGCGGGATAACGACTACGTGGTCGGCCAGTTTCTCTGGACGGGAATAGATTACCTCGGTGAGTCCGGCTCCTGGCCGAATCGCGGCAATATCTCCTTCGGCCTGCTTGATACGTGCGGATTTAAGAAGCCTAACGCATGGCTTCGCCAGAGTCTTTGGAGCGATAAGCCGATGGTTTGTGTTTGCACGTCAGTTGTTATGACCGGCTCTTCCGCTCGAAGACGCGGCTCAGGCTCTGGCGGCCGTGGAGGTTCGCCGGAGGAATCGTGGAACAGGCCTGAAGGTTCGACTGTTCGGATTACATGCTATACGAATTGTGAACAGGTGCAGCTTACTGTCAATGACAAGCTGATTGGAACGCAGCTCCTGGCTGATGCTGCCAATGGCGTTCTTAACTGGACTATTCCATATGAAGCCGGTGCGCTTAAGGCTGTGGGATTGAAGAATGGCGCTGCTGTCTGTGAGTATCTTCTCAAAACGGCAGGTCCCGCGAGCAGGATCGAGCTGGTTCCGGATCAATCCAAACTTCTCGCTGACGGCAGGGACATATGCCACATCGAATTCAGGATTACCGATGACAAGGGTGTTCGTGTCCCTGATGCTCAGAACCTGCTGAAATTCGAAATCAGCGGCCCTGTTCGTCTGCTGGGGATTGACAATGGCGAAATGACTGGTCTGGAGGATTATCGTTCAATGGAACGCAGGGCGTCACGAGGCAGGGGCCTGGCAATTCTGCAGTCCACAACAGCAGCAGGCAGGACTACAGTGACAGTCACCAGCCCGGGCTTGCAGCCGGCGGCGGTGGAGCTTGACAGCCGCTGATAAGATAAGAATTATATCGCATCTGAACTAAACAAATCTTGGGCGATATAACATAAAGAGTTTTGCAAAAGTTCAAATATTAATAATTATTATAAGGATGATAAGTTTCTTCATTTCCGCGCCTGATTATATAAGCGCCGTTAAATGCTCGTGCGATAGGCCTGATGAACTCTTCTATCTTCAAAGCCAGCCATCCTAATACTGTAGGCGGAACATATATTATATCACCTTCCTGCAAAAGGACATTTTTCGCTGCTTCGCCATGAGCCATCATGCGGTTATAATCCAATTCGAAAATTGCCGGCCTGGTATCTTCGTATGCCGACGGTCTTATAACCTGAATCCTTTCAAGCCAGGCCATCGGATTAGGATCTGCCTTGCTTATCGCTGTTAAAACAGTATCACGGCCGGAGTATATTCTTGGTCCCGGCTGATTGACCTGCCCCAATACATAATATACTTTACTTTGATAAAGAGAAATTCTGACATCGACAGGATTTGTACCGGTTAAATTGTACAATTGCGTTATTTTTTGACGTATATCGTCAGACAGTTGCGCAGGCGTTCTTCCGGCTGCAGTTATTTCACCAAGGTTCTCAAAACTTATTTTACCGTCCGGACGAATTCTTTGACGCTGTTCATTGATTGTCGGAAATTGGGCGCATAATATCTCAATTTCATCCGGCGGCTGGAGTATATATGTATTAGTAGTTGTGTTTATTTCGTAAGGCATCCTGAAATAATTTATATCCTGGGGATTCGAAGAAAAGCATCCGGTAAGACTCATACTGATAAGTATTAGGCTAATCGTAAAGATAAAACGTTTATACATACAGACTCTCCTCTTTTCATATTATCTATAGCTGAAAATTTCCCATTTATTTCTTTAAAAGCATATTTCCCTCTATGCAGTATCCATAATTGTACAAAAAAACGCTGTGACTGTCAAGGAATTTATATTTCGAATCGGTTTTCCCTCTGATTTTCCAATCATGGCAGGATATTAGGCGGAGTACTGCTTAATATCACTGTTTTTATCGAGACCTTGAGAAAATTCGCTTTTATTGGTTTAATTTTTTTTAGCTGTTTCAAACATTATGCAGGATAAGAAACTTTACTTGTTGTTAAACATATTACACAAAGTCCGGCCTCTGACGAATTTGACTGGTTCTGCTTGTTTTTGCGATACAACTCAAAACACAAAAACAGGGGGCTTTTTTCATGTTTTTTATTGACTTTCGGATTAACCTGTGTTATCATATTTGATATTATGGATTTAAGGGGACAGGGATTGTTCAAGTCAGTAATGAATAAAAAGGAAATTTATTTATTTGAATTGCATGAATTTTAAGGAAAGTATCAGAAATTCAATGCAGGCTGTATGGGTAAATAGAATTTTCTTTGATGAGAAGAATCCATGATACAGAGCGATTATGAAATTTGTTCCGATTGCGGGTATAAAATACCGCGCTCAGAACAGGCTTATGTTTTCAAGGGCAGAATTATTTGCCGGCAGTGCGACAGGAAACTTCGAGACGAATTAATAATGCAGGAAGAAATTTCAGACTTTACAGACCATGATATGTTCAGCTTGGCGGAGAGCTGTCAAGAAGATTCTGATACGGATGCGAACGAGTCATCAGATATCGGAGCTTCAGAAAATTCACCGGCCAGCCCCGAGCAGCCGGAAATAAAGTTGCCTTCGTTTATACATTCATATTATCATGAAAAAAAGTTTTCTTCGGTCAATTCGCCATCAAAGAAGAGCTTGAATCTCCTGCACAGTCGAAAAATGCTTTTTGTAGTTGCAGGTGTGGTAGTGTTTGCAGTTGTTTTACTGATTTTTTTTAGGCCTTAGTCAGAATTTTGTTATAAAGGTTTTTTTAAGGTAGTTTCTATTAGATGTAAATTTTTATTAATAATCCCTTTTTTTTAATAAAATAATGAGGTTTTTCACTTTAAAAATACGTAGTTTCCACAATAGACAAAAATTTATTAAATGGTATAATATACAACAATTAAATATAGATAATAGGGGAACGAATAAAACTAAAGTTTCTCGCAAAAACTTTGGTTTTGTAGTTTCATAAAAGGAAGGATCCGGCCGGCTTTATTCGTGCATATCAGGAGCTGGCAATAGAAAATGAGATTATGTTTTCATATAAGGGAATATAACAACATATTCAGGTGGTGATAGTGTTTTCTTTTATTACTGCCTGAAAGATGTATTATAGGTATCAGTTACCCTGTGGATTTAAATCTGAACTTTTTTCAGATTGAAATAAAAGTGTGTATTAGTGTGTATTAAGGTTTACGAGGATATAACATGCTTTGGAATTTTAGCAGAAACCTTAACCAGTTCTTAATATAAGGAGGAGGTTTTTACAAAACCTGCCTCGTGGAGCTTTTGAAAAATTGAACTTCGCACAATGTAATTATTTTTTTGAATTACAAAAGAACATCTTCGACAAGCCGTCATATCTTGGCACGTTCATTCTGCGCCTGTTCAATTTAAAGCAAATTAAGTGACTATTGTTATTATAAAGTTTTTTTTAGCTTATAATCCGTAAAGTTATTAATATTTCGATAACAGGGAGGTTATCGAAGATGACTTACTGCACCAGAAAAATCAGATACTGCTGACACAAGGCAGGCATTCTTTTTCAGTTGGTGTCAGGTAGTCTAAACTTTTGCATAAGGTTATTATCCTTATTCGTATCTTGCATATCAGGGATGATGAAAATAGTTATTAAAATACGCCTAACAGTAAACGTATAAGTTATTGTTATATATAGTCTTATGCGTAATAACTCAGTCGCACCTGACGGGGACGGAGTCTAAGAACTGTTATATAAGTTATGAAAAAAGATTCAAAATTTAATATATTTATGGGACCAGATAATCGTTCATACAGTATTAAAGCAGATTATATGATGCAAAACGGGCTTTCTAAAAGGTTTTTGATGATTTAACAACTAAAAAACCCCAGCCGTCTTCTTAAGTTTTTTAATTCCCTGCCAAGGTATCATAAAAAACCTAATCAATAGCCTGAAATATTATCGGGCTGTTTTTTAACGTCCGGGGCTATTTAAATTTTAAAGTATATTATTCCAAATCCAAAGGAAAAAACACAAAAACTTCAAACCTTATTAAAGTGAAAACATATCTTGCAGTATATTTTGGTTCGGCGCTGGTAGCAATGCTGATTGTACCTTTTGTCTTTAGACTGGCGAAAAGGTATAGTCTTTTCGATAATCCGGGTCCGCGAAAGATGCATTCTGCCATGATTCCCCGTATTGGCGGTATTTCTTTTGTTGCAGGCTCTCTCGCCTTGATAGTGCCCGTCTTTTTCCTTAATAATGGTACTGCTGAATATTTCCGCAATGCGAGAATCCAGTATATTGCACTTTTAAGCGGGTCAGTCTTTATGTACCTGATTGGTCTTCTGGATGATTTTCGGTCGATGCGGGGTACTGTCAAGCTTTTATGTCTGGTCGCGGCAGCTCTGGTCTTTTATTTTTCAGGAGCGGCTATTCGTACTATCCAGCTTGGACCATCGTTGATGATTCATACGGGCTGGGCAGCGCTGCCGCTCACCGTGTGCTGGATTGTAATAATAACGATTTGTATCGGTGTCATAGATGGTTTGGATGGACTGGCAGCCGGGATAGCGGCTATGGTTTGCGGTACGATGGTAATACTTTCCCTGTTTTCCGGTCAGGCGGCCATGGTTGTATTGATGCTGTCGCTGCTCGGAGGCATAACAGGCTTTTTAATCTTTAATTTTTACCCGGCCAAGATATTCATGGGTGATGGAGGCTCGCTGTTCCTTGGTTTTATGATAGGAGCAGGAAGTGTGCTCTGTCAGTCAACATCCTCTGCATTCCTCGGATTGGCTTTGCCGTTTCTTGTATTGGGCATGCCGATTCTCGATACAGGTCTCGTAGTTACTTTTCGAGGCTTTATTAAGCGGCGCTCACTGTTTGCACCCGACAATAACCATTTTCACCATCGTTTATTGAAACTTGGCTTAAAGCATCGTTCCGTAGTTCTTATCATGTATGCGATAACTGCCATATGTGCCAGTCTTGGCATTTTCATGATAAGAGCCGAAGGCAATTTATCGGTTGAACTGCTCGTAGCAGGAATAGTTTTGCTTTTCACGATGTTTGCATGCCTTCAGAAGGGTCGCTATCTTAAATTATTCCGCGGTCTAAGGCGTAATCTAATTATAGCGTCTCAGGTGAAAAAACAGACAAGGAGCTTTGAGACTGCCGAAATCAAAATGAATGAATCTGCATCCTTTGCTCTCTGGTGGCGCACACTATGTATGATGGGCGAAGATATGCGTTTTCAGAGCCTTAGTCTGCTGCATCGGGATAATGGCCGGTATAGCAATACATGTCTTTGGAATACATCGAAGAATGAATCCGGTAAAAAAAGAGCTCTCGAACTTAACCTGCCCCTTGACTCCGGCGGCGCCGGGGAGTGCATGTTAAGAGTGCATATTTACGTAGATGATTATCTTGAATTGAGCGGTCACCAGGTACATCTGCTGACCCGCTATATAGACGAATTTCCGCTGCCTAAGGACTGCCTGTCCGTCGAGTCGGCGGATGAGCTCCTCAATCAGGATAATATTTCACAGTTGACTTATGAACATGACATGCAGGCAAACGGCAGTGAAACTCTCGCAGGCTCTTCAAAGGCGCCTGTTCAGCCTGATGAATTTGCAGGTCATATACCTGTAATTAATTCTATTAAAGCTTTACCAATGCATCTTAGTAAGTTATTAAAAGAGCACCGTAAAGAAAATCAGAAGATTAAAGACAGCCTCTAAAGCAGTAGGAATGTATAAAGTAAGAACCTCTAACAAAAAGAATAGTGTCGCGGGCATCTTGCCCGCGAAACATTACCGTGATGGCAATGCCGCATCTTAAAAAATTCATTTTGTTAGATGCTCCAAATACTAATATTTCAATGAAATCAGGTTCAGAGTTACTGAACAAAATCAATAACACTTATTGGAGGGATGATCTATAATGGATAATTCAGAAGATAAAAGTCAAACGCATCCGGAAGGCGAAAATCCTCAAGCCAATCCGGATTCTAATGTGCGTGCAGGGTACGGTTCCGGCAGGCCGCAGGATGAGGCTAAGCCTGCAGAACTGATATGCAGGCCTGTAAGGGCAGCCGATAACGCATTAGCTGCAAATATGCCTGCTGCCGCTCCCGGCTCGATGCAGCCTGTGATGTCAGGATCGGATATTATCAAATCCGTATTGCGTCATAAATTGATTATGCTGCTGCTTTTTGTAATTATCGCAGCTCCGGCTCTTTTCCTGATCTGGACACAGATAGTCCCTAAATATCAGTCTGCAGCGCAGATTCGGGTTCGGCCTATCATACCTTTTTTAGTCTTTAAGACCGAAGAAAGCGGGGCTATTCCTCTCTACGATTCGTATTTGCAGACCCAGAGTTCCATTATCAAGACTGATACCGTTCTCCAGCGTGTTCTTGACCTGCCGGAAGTCAAGCAGACTCAATGGTATATCAATCCCCCGGTTTCGCTCGTTCAGCGTTTGACAAAAACTCCTCCTTCTCACATTGACAATCTTAAAAAATCTCTTTCAGCCTCGCCCCGGAAGGGGACTGAACTTATAGACATAACTTTTTCCGATGCTAGTCCCTCGGATGCACAGCGTATTTTAAGTTTGGTTATAGAGCAGTATATGGCTTACGTTGCCGATATGTCCGATTCTACTCAGGATAAGCTCTACAATGAGCTGGTTACCCAGTACAATTCTCTGGATAACGAAATTAAGGGACGTGAAAAGGTCACTGCGGAGCTTCGCCAGCGGCTGGGCACCTCAACACCGGAAGAGCTTGTTTCCGGCCAGCGCATTCGACTGGATGAGGCACAGGCACGTCTGACAGAAGTGCAGCAGAATATAAAAATACTGCAGTGGGAAATCGAACGGATTACTTCTTCTGACATCAATGATGTCAACGAATCTTCGCAGCCTGTCGCTTTGGATGAGGAGCTTATGAAGCAGCTGCTGCGCATCGAGGATGACCAGTGGAGCAAGCTCGATTTAAATGTTAAAACTGTTCAGCATTCAATTGATACTACCGGTCTTACTGCCCTGAATCCAGATTATATCAAGCTGCAGGAGGAGCTGAAATTTGCTGAAGAAATGCTCGAAAAACGTCAGGAGCAGCTTGAATTGCAATGGCAATTCCGCAGGAAAGAGCTTATCGAGCAGGCAAAAGCTGATGCAGAAATTGATGACCCTGCCCTTGATTTTCTTAAGAACCTTCCGATGCTCCAGTATGAGCTGGGCAAGGCGCAATATCAGGAGCAGCTCGTCAGGGCGGATTTGGATACTCAGCAGAGAGTATTCGAAGAGCTTTTTACCAGCGCCCAGTCGCTCAGCAATGAAAATACTACATTGGATCACAAACGCCAGCTTTTCGATGCAGTTCGCCAGCGTCTGGAGCAGAAGAATATGGAGCGCAACGTGCCCGGCTCGATTGAGTTACTCGCCCAGGCTTCCGTATCGCCAAGGCCTTATCAGGACAGGCGAATAATGTTAAGTGTAATGGCTTTGTTCTTTGCACTTGGTCTTGGCTCGGCGGCGGCGTTCCTCAAAGACAGGACTGATAATATTATATACTCGTTAAATGACCTGCCCTATCCCATGCAGGCAACTTTGCTCGGCGTCATACCTCATGCAGTTACAGGCAAATCGGCAAGAGGTTTGCTCAAATCTCTGTACGCAAGGACTAAGCTTAACGTCTCAGGCATGATGGATTCCATTCGTATTGTACGAACCGCATTACTGTCTCGCCTGGACTCTCATGATTGTACTGCAATACTCGTAACAAGCTCCGCAGACGGAATCGATAAGTCGAACTTTACTATGATGCTGAGCGCATCTCTTTCTCAGGCGGGCAAGAAAGTGCTTTTAATCGATGCCGACTTTCAGAGCAGGGCTGTATCCAGTCAATGCAGGAATATTCCCGAGGAGTACGGTTTTGTCCAGGCTCTCGGCACCGGCTCGGTGTACGAGCAGCACATTTTCCGAACGGATATGCCCGGCCTGTTCATGGTTCCCGCAGGCCGCAAAGGCGATGATATTGTTCTTGACGAAATGGCAAACGGAGCGTTCCGCAAATTCTTAGGTGAAATGCGTAAGCGCTATGACATGATTTTAATAGACTGTGCCCCCGTCCTGCCGAAGGCTGATACTGCCATACTGTCGAACCAGATGGATGGTATTATTATAGTTGAGCGGCAGCGTGTCTCCCGCCGCACTGATATTCTTAACGCCCTGACTCGACTCGGCTCTTCCGGCGGCCGCCTGCTGGGCACCGTAATGATAGGCACAGAAAGTAATTAAAAGATAAATATACTCACCACGAAGAGCGCGAAGAGCCTCGAAGATAAAGACAATTGCAAGGGCAGCGCAGATTTTCGCGGATTATTCACTG
>JAFGEF010000051.1 GCA_016931715.1 Sedimentisphaerales bacterium | reverse complement strand
TAGCAAAATAGTTTATTAAAGTTGTAATAAGCCACTATCTTGTATATCGGAGGGCTATTTTTTTACCTACAATCTTGAAGTGCACCCCCTCGCTGCGGCAAAGGCATTATCGAGTTGCATTTTCCGTGATTTGGATTATAATGCCATCTCGATTGTAAGTGTTAAAAAACTTTACCTGAAATCTGTATAGAAGATTTGAAAGGAGACATCAAATGAAAAGCACGTGTAAAATTATCATTTCCTTATTTACTCTTTTAATAATCGCAAGTTGCTCTTCATTGCCTGCGAATGCACAGCAAAATTCCGTGACTATTGATGCGGCGAAAACTAAAGATGCAATTAATCCTTATGTTTATGGCCAGTTTATCGAGCACCTCGGACGATGTATTTATGGCGGAGTCTGGGCGGAAATGCTTGAGGACAGGAAATTCTATCACCCGATAACAGCAGATTATAAACCATATGTTAAATCAAAAGCCATTCCGGCGGAAGCTGAATTCCAGGTAGTTGGAGCTTCGCCGTGGCAAATCATCGGCTCCGCGAATTCAGTAACTATGGTGAAAGAAAATGCCTTTGTCGGAGAGCACTCGCCATTAATCCAGGCAGGCAGCGGCATAAGACAGCTTGACCTGGGAATGGTAAAAGGCAAGGATTATACAGGTTATATTTATCTCAAAGCAAAAGAAGGAAATCCGAGTGTCACTGTCTCGCTGGTATGGAGTAACAATCAGCAGGTCTCGAAGCAGTTTAAAACAATTGAAAAAGAATACGTAAAATATCCTTTCTGGCTAACCAGCAGCGGCGATACAAACAAAGGCAAGCTGGAAATTAAAGTTGACGGCGGCTCATGTTTCGTCGGCACAGTATCTATAATGCCCGCAGATAATATCAACGGAATGCGTGCTGATACCATAGCCATACTTAAAGAGCTGAATGGCACAGTATATCGCTGGCCGGGAGGCAATTTTGTGAGCGGCTACGACTGGCGTGACGGAATCGGCGACAGGGACAAACGTCCGCCGCGAACTAATCCGGCATGGACAGGTGTAGAGCATAACGATTTCGGAATGCATGAGTATATTAATTTCTGCAGAATTGTCGGTGCTGAGCCTCTCATTACAGTCAATACCGGTTACGGCGATGCGTATTCATGTGCTGCTGAATTGGAATACGCCAACGGCGCTGTAAATACTCCTATGGGTACATTACGCAAAATTAATGGTTCGGCAGAGCCTTTCAATGTTCGCTTGTGGTGCGTTGGAAACGAAATGTGGGGCGATTGGCAGCTTGGTTATATGAGTCTTGAAGATTATATCATAAAGCATAACTGGGTAGTTAAAAAGATGCGTGAAACAGACCCGGATATTATTTGTTTTGCTTCCGGTGACGTCAACTCCAACTGGAGCGAAGGATTAATAAAGGGTTGTGCTGATAATATCGACATTATTGCGGAACATTATTATATTACTCCGAATCTTGATGACGTAACGGCGCATGTAGATCAGCTTTTGCAAAGAATTAAAAGTACAATCTCATATCATCGTAACCTGCGCACAAAACTCGATGTGCTTAAGGGGAAAAATATAAAAATTGCTTTTACTGAATGGAATTACTGGAACTATAATCCTGGTGAAGGTGCAGATCTTAAACCTGTTGATGCTTACTGGTTCGGCGAACTGGGTAGAAGATACTCTATGAAGGATGGATTGGGAATCGCGGCAGGCCTGCATGAATATTACAGGAATTCGGATATTGTGTACCTTGCTTTTTACGCTCAGACTGTCAATGTGATTGGCTGCGTAAAAACAACCAAGACAGCCGCAGCTTTTGAGACTACAGGTCTGGCCCTGGCAATGTACAGGAATCATTATGGAACTATTCCAGTGGAAGTTACAAACAATAATAAAGCCCTTGACATCGCAGCCGCATGGACTGAAGATAAAAAAGCTCTGACAATCGGTGTAGTTAATACAACTGCGCAGGAGCAGAAAGTCACAATGGACCTTAAAGGTGCGAATTTAACAGGAGCAGGTACAGTGTGGGTAATTGCGAATTCCGACCCGATGGCTTACAACGAACCCGGAAAAGAGCCGAAAATTGCTATCAAGGAAAATAAAGTTACAGGCGTTTCAAACCAACTGACTGTTCCCGGATACAGCATCAGCCTTTATCGACTTGATGTAAGAAATTAAAACTATAGCTGTCAAAAATAGCCACAAAAAGGCACAAGATTCACAAATATTTATATTTTTTTGTGTTTTTTGTGCCTCTTGTGGCAGGTAAAATAGGATTATTTCTTTATGGAATGTAAAAAACAGCGAAACTTAAAAAGTTGTAATTGTTCATATCCCGGCTGCGATAACAAAGGCATTTGCTGCGATTGCTTAAGTTATCATCTTTCCATGAAACAGCTTCCGGCCTGCTGCTTCCCGAACGAAGTAGAAAAAACCTACGACCGCAGCTTCAAAGCCTTCGCAAAAGCATGGAATTTATAAAATAATTGATAAAAAAAAACACAGGCCGAGATACAACCCCGGCCTGTATTTTAATTAAATCAAAATACTTTTATCATTGTAGGTGTTATTGTTCTCTTTTTTCTACTTCCTTTAGAAATTCTTTATAATCGTTTTCTATTTCATTAAGGTAATCCATTCGGTCTTTCATCCAGTCTTCCTTACTAATTCTACTTGGTTTGCTCGATTGGCCGTGATGTAATCTCGCATTGTCACTTCTATCACCAGTACGATATGCTCTTGTTTCACCGCTGTCAGGAGCTCTTTTAATATATTCCTCCATTTCCTCATCAGTAAAAGGAATGGATTGCAAGGTTAAGACGTTACGTGCCGCATAGGGTTCAAGCTCATACAATGAAGTATAAGTATTATCAAGCACCTCTTTTAATATCGTTTGCTTTTCGGACAATGGCAAGACAGCCATGGATTTAAATCGCTGCTCCGCAGTTAAACCTTGCTTATCTCTGTGCTCACGAAGTTCACCAGTTGTGCTTAGATAGACCTCAAATTCGCATTCGTTAGGATTCTCAGGCTCAAAACCTTCCGGGAAGAATAAAGTCCATTTTACCTGCAATCCGGCATGATAAATCTCACCTAATTCTATTGGTATAAATGCACGACCTCGTCCATAATTATCCAGCCTTTTCCAGGCGGAGCCAAAATTAAAACTGCCATAATCCCAAACGGCAGAACCTCTTGATGTTATTGTCTTTTTCGTGGCATCTGTCGGGCGAATTGAAGTTACAGCGAAAATAACACCTTCACTGCAGAGTTTAAGCTCGTGGACCGCAAATATCAGGCCCAGCTCTTCTCGTGTAAACAGCGCTTCATCAAGGTCGGAATATAAATCAAGCATATCATCAAGTTCTACAATTTTTACATCTTTGCCAAAATCAGGAGTGAAAACTTCAGGATTAATTTCTATATTGTATTTTACCTGCCCGATTCGATAAGTCTCCCATTGGCCGTTATCGAGTAAGTGACTTTTCTCCCAGCCTCTAATATAATTGTTTTTGTCAAGCCAGCTTACAATTTGATAGCTGTTCTCTGGATTTGATTGTATGTATGCTGCGCATTGTTTCCCATCAATATTTTTGTCTTTGCCGGGCGCTCTGTTTGCCCGCTCTTTAAATGCCTCGGTATTTAGGAGTTTTTTTGCCATACCTATTGGATCTACGGTTTTCGAACGTCTGGCATAATTGTTGCCCATACGATGTTCCCACATGTACTGGCCGTTATCAATCCGTGTAAAGATTTTTTCTCCATTTTGCCATTCTATTTCTATAACACCCTGGTTATTGTCATACCATATTTCTGCGCCTCTTTCCCATTTCCCATCGTTCAATTCTTCACTAAAGGCATATATTGTATTGGCGTTTTCAATTGCTTTGATAACTTGTGCATAAAGAGTGTTTCCGTTTCCAAATAATATTAACAAACCAAATGCACATAAAACAACTGCAGCCGCTGCGAATTTCGTCATTGGACTTTTCATTATAATTCTCCATATACTTGGCCCTGATGAGGGCGATTTTTGTTGTTTGAGTTCATCAAGATGCTTGAAGGCATCGCCAAGGATTTTCTTTTCTGTCTGGGTATTCGTCGAAATATTTGATTCTTCGATTAGCCTTTTTATTTTATCTTCCGCTTTCATTTTTTTAGCTCCCCATCCAAAATTGTTCTGAGCTTATCAATTCCATATTTGTATCTGCTCTTGATTGTATTTACTGAAATTACCTGTTCTTGACCGATTTGCTGAAATGTCAAGCCGGCCTGAAAATGCAGCATTATTACTTCTCGCTGGTCATATGGAAGCTCTGCCAAAGCGGCGTTTAACTGCTGCAATTGCTCGTTACAGACAATTGTACTTGCAGGCTCATTCAACTCCGATTCGTTTAATTCGACTGGATTCGATTCGAAACTTATGTGATGCTTTGCCTTGTTTATGTTTCTGGCGCGATTCGCAACACACGTTCCGAGATACCCTTTCAGGCTGCCGGTAAGCCTGAACTTATTTATATCTCGGACAAAGCCTGTAAAAACATCGTGAACTACATCTTCTGCGATACTTGAATTATTCACAAGCCCAACTGCAAGAATCAGCAGATAATCCTTGTATTTTTCATAGATCCGTCGGAGAGCTTCTTTGCTCCCTCGTTTACATTGTTTTACAAGCAGCTTGTCTTCCATTAGTTTCGCCTAATTAGTTTT